>JBBSGT010000004.1:0-60393 GCA_038253825.1 Candidatus Levyibacteriota bacterium | reverse complement strand
TTTTATCTGTTTCCCCAGTCCAATGAGATCTTTTCGCTCTTCGGGCAATAAAGAGAATGTTTTCATAGTGGAGAATTATTTTGAGGCTTTTTTGTGAAATTGTCAAATTTTACCGATATCTATTTTACGAGAGGTATATACCTGACTAGTTGTAGGACAAGGGTAAATTTATTTCGCTTGATTAATAATAGCAATGCTCTCGCAGATCCCTTTCAGATCCGTATGAATTTCCATGGTAAGCAGACCTTTATAATGCTCTTTTTTTAACAATTTTAGAAAGGTTTGAATAGGCAATTCGCCTTCCCCAAGCGGCATATGTTTAAAGCGTAGTGGTCTAAGATTACTATTAAACATATTATACCGATAATCACTCAAATGAATGTTTTTAATCAGGTTTTTATGCTGTTCATAAAATGTTAAGATATCCCCACCAGAATGTGCTAGATGAACCACATCCAGTGTAATATGGAGGCCATTATCTTCGATAACGTTAGCAAATGTTTCTGCTTCCCAAATATACTTTTTACGAAGGGATGCAATATACTTTTCCATATTCTCAAAAGTAACAGTAATACCATATTTGTTTTCCAGACTGTGTAGCGTGTCGATATAATGCTTATCGAAAATCTGCTTTTGTGCGGTATTCATATGTAAGACGACTAGGGAAGCTGACATGCGACTGGCAATAGCCATCAATTCGCTTATTTCAGGCAATTTTGTGATGGAAAAGAAGCGCAATGATTGGTGAACGCTAAAAATAGGAAGCTTATTTTTTTTTGAAAGTGCCATAACTTGCTCAATATCTTCTTCTGTCGTACGAGAATACTGAGGCAAGCATATTTCTATACCATCCAAACCAGCTTCTTTTAAACGCCTGAGATCATCATCAACAGTAGCTTTATCAAGAATATTGTTTTTGACGATTTGGTGGTAAAGTTTTCTTTTTTGGGGTAAAATATCGCTTAAGAACAGGCTAACTGAAGTTTTCATGAATTTGTCTGTTTTCATATTATAAATTAAACGGCTGAGAAATACTAGCAATTGACAGAGAATTACTGAGAGAGTAAAGTTAAAGTTATCTATGGCACGGAGACAAATTTCACCCTTTGGAAAATATTTTAAAAAACTTGATGCAATTGACGCCGATAAAAAAGGCGACGATGAATTTGGGTCAATTTTAATTCTCAGTCTTGTCGAAGAACTTGGGGAGATGGCGCGAGCTTATCTCGCAAAACACGGCAGAAAACCAACCAATCTTTCCGCACAACAAGATGAAACTTATCAACAAGAACTTGGAGATATTTTAGTTGCAATCATTCGATTCGCGAGAGTAAAAGACATCAATTTGGATCAGAGAATTATGTATACACTACGAAAAATTGAAAGAAGAAAGACGCAACCTAAAGAAAAATAATGAACGACACAAATTTTATTACACCATCTTCATTGCAAAATGTCTTACAAATCAAACGTCCTACAATAATTGATGATCGTGGTTTTTTCCGGGAATCAGTAAGGACAAGCGCTATTGAAAAAGAAATTGGAACACCATTTGTTGTTGTGCAAGCTAACCATGCCAGGTCCACAAAAAATACACTTCGTGGCATTCATAGTGCGCCTTGGAACAAACTCATTTATGTCCCAAGAGGTATTGTACAATCGGTAATTGTCGATCTTCGTAAAGATTCACCCACTTTTGGAAAGCATGAGTCATTTATTATTGGAGAAGAGGACAGAACCAGTATTTTTGTACCTGCTGGTTGTGGCAACGCATATCTGGTTCTCAGTGATGACGCAGATTATACCTATTTAACGGATCAAGAGTGGACTCCTGATAAAGAATATGGTATCGCATGGGACGACCCAACATTGGGTATTAGCTGGAAATTTGATACTGAACCAATTTTATCTGAACGAGATAAAAATAATTTGACATTTCAAGAAAGATTTCATTAAATTATAATTGACGATAATATTTACGAATACATTGACAATTATAAGTAGATATTGTACAATAGACGCATGTTTGAGCCAAAATTTACCCTAAATTTCCGTATTCTTAATATCCTTTCAAGCATCGAGCGATATTATGGAAAAATACAGGCAGAGAAATTAATTCCTTCACTTTCGTTGCAACTTATGCAGGAAAATCAAATTCTTGCAACCCACTACTCAACCAGTATCGAAGGCAATCCACTCTCGCCGCAGGATGTTACCAATGTTGTTCTGGGCGATCATGTGCCTTCGACCAAATCTGAAAAAGAAGTAAAAAATTACTTTACTATTCTTACAACCATCCCTAATATGGTTCGGGAAAGGACACCATTATCAGTTGAATTGATTGAAAAACTTCATAAAATTCTTATGGAAGGAATTGAATTAAAGGACTTTGGTAAAGTGCGCGACGGACCTGTTTTCGTCGGGCATAAAACAAAAGTAGAAATTGTCGTCAAGCATAATCCACCCTTCCATAATGCAAAAGCAATTAAAGCTGCCTTGGGTGAACTTTTTGATTGGCTGAATAAAGAAAGCGAACTACATCCGATATTAAAAGCTGCGATTCTCCATCACCAATTTGCTTATATTCATCCATTCTTTGACGGAAACGGACGTTTGGCGCGTATTGTCACAACGTATTATTTATTGATGGAGCACTATGAAGTTTCGAAGTACTTCATTATTGATGATTATTATGATATTGATCGTTTATTGTATTCTGATTGTCTCCATAGCGCTGATAAAGGTGATGAAACTCAGTGGATCGAATATTTCCTCGAAGGAATTGCAAGTTCACTACAAGGAGCAACTGCTCGCATTAACGAACTCAAACGACATCATCTTGACCGTGTTGAAGGGGAAAAGCGAGTACTGGTGACACCACGGGAAGAAGAAGTTTTACAAATCGTGATTGATAAAAAAGCGATTAAAACGCCGGATATTGAGAAAGCATTCGAAGTGACAAGACAACAAGCTCATTCATTGTTAGCTTCTTTGGTTAAGAAGAGACTTTTGAAAAAATACGGAACAACGAAAATGAGTTACTATAAATTGAGGACGAAAGAAAAGTAAGGAAATTCTGTCATTCTGGCCCTCCTCAGAGGCTTTACGACTTTTCCAGAATCCGTTCAAATCGATCTTGGATGCGGCTACGGCTTAGTAGGATGACGATTAAATAAGCTTATTCTACAAACGTTAATGCGGTACCTGATTTTCCAGCTCTTCCGGTTCTTCCAATGCGGTGAACATAATCGTCATATGTTTCAGGTGCATCAAAATTAATAACATGGGTAACATTTTCTATATCAAGTCCTCGTGATGCCACATCTGTTGCCAGCATAATTTTTATTTGATCTTTTTTAAATTGATCAAGCGCTCGTGAGCGTTGTCCTTGCGTTTTATTTCCGTGAATAGCTACTGTTTTAAATCCACGTTCTTCCAGAGAACGCATCAGTTTTTCTATACCCCATTTGGTTCGTCCGAAAATAAGAACTTTTTCCACATCCTTTGCAGTTAGTAAATCATGCAAAACATCAATTTTGTTGCTGCCTTTTCCGATGCGGACGATATCTTGTTTAATGTGTTCTGAGGTTTCTTGACGTTTTATAGAGACCGTAACAGGGTTCTGCACAAAGTGATCGAGTATACCTTTTACTTTGTCAGTAACTGTAGCAGAGAAGAAAAGTGACTGCCTTTTTTGCGGTAAGAGAGAAATAAAGAGCTTGATATCATTGATAAATCCAATATCAACCATTTTATCAACCTCATCTAGAACAACATTTCTAAATAAAGACAGATTTAGTTTTCTTTTATCAATTAAATCCTTTAATCTACCAGGTGTGCCGATTACAAAATGGGGATTATGTTGCAATCGTTTAATTTGTCGATTCATATCTGAACCACCAATACATAAAACTTTATCTAAATCCATGCCTTTACTGAAGATTGTCAATTCATCTGCAATCTGCATTGCGAGCTCTCTTGTTGGTGTGACAATAATAGTTCGTTCATTTCGGTCGAGGTACGCCTTATTTATTAAAGGGATAAGAAAAGCAGCAGTTTTCCCGGTACCAGTATTGGCAATTCCGATAACGTCTTTTCGTAAAATAATTTCTGGAATAGTTTTCTCTTGAATAGGAGTTGGCTGCTTATAACCATGTTCTATGATATTTCTTTGCATCTTTTCATCCAATGCAAAATCTTGAAAGGTAATTGTAGATTTATTCACTTTTTCTTGTACTTGAGGAAGTACAGCATTGTTTATAAAGAGTGCTTCATCCAGTTTCTTAACAGGACGCTTGCTGCGCACAGGACGTCCATTAAAACTTCCTTCATTACGAGAACGAAATCCGTTTCTTGGGCTATTATTTCTTCTTGGTCTATTTGATTGGTACATACTAAATGAGGCTAACTATTTTTGCCTAAATTTATTTCCTAACTGTAAGTATAACAGATTATTATCCTATAGTCAATTTGCTGTAGAAATGAGCAGATTTTTATATAAGGGATTACTTAGCTAGTATATACGAAATGCTACAATAATACTATGGCAAATAAAAAATATCCAAAAATAGGTTTGGCACTCGGTAGTGGAGGAGCCAAGGGATTGGCACATATCGGCGTTTTAAAATCATTTGAAAAACATGGTATTCCCATAGACATCATTGCGGGTTCAAGTATCGGATCTTTCTTTGGAGCACACTACGCGCGTCACCGAGACAGCAAAAAATTAGAAGAGATGGTGATGACATTTAGCAGAAAAAGCTTGATGGAACTTCTGGATTTTACGATAAAAGGAGGACTTGTAAGGGGCTTAAAAACTGAGAAGTTTATTAGCGATATGATTGAAGTAACCCAGTTTCAGGATCTTAAAATTCCATTTGCTGCTGTAGCTACTGATTTTAACACTGCTGAATCGATAATTTTCACCTCTGGTAATCTCATCAAAGCGGTCCGAGCAAGTATTTCCGTTCCAACATTTTATCAACCAATCGTTTATACCAAGAGACTTCTGGCAGATGGTGGACTTTCTGATCCTATTCCTGTTGATATAGCAAAGACACTAGGCGCTGATATCACTATCGCGGTCAATCTAGACGAGGTCTATACAGAAAATATTCTGACAGTCATACCATCGATTTCCAAAACACCAAGACATGCGATAAATATCTTGCAGCATAATCTGGCGTTACATTCGGCTGCAGCCGCGGATGTCATTATTTCACCCAAAAATAGCTTTAATATCGGATTTCTTGGCTGGAATTATATATTCGACAACAAAAAAGCATCAGAGATAATTAAATCGGGTGAAAAAGCGACTGATGAAATGATACCGGAAATTCAAAAGCGAATTGAAGCCTACCAGAAGCGGCAGTCTCTGATGAGAAAATTATATGCATTCATTACTCGTCGGGCATAACCCTACATACCTGCACCCAAATTTTAACTATGAAAGCGTTACTTTCTCTTTATAAACCTATCGGTATAACACCATTACAACTTATTGAGCAATTACGAGAAGCAAAACCTGAATATCGTCACGAAAAGATTGGATATGCAGGTCGTCTTGATCCTATGGCGCATGGGGTTATGCTGCTTATGATCGGGGAGGAAACAAAAAACCGCGCAAATTATTTATCTTTTCCAAAAGCGTATACATTTACAGTTCTCTTTGGTGTCCAGACAGATACGCATGATATATTAGGTCTACTGAAAGGAATAAGAGTAAAAGCATTACCTACTAACGTAAATAATATTGTAAGTATTTTTGTAAATAATAAAATAGGAGCTCATATACAGCCCTTTCCACACTTCTCTTCCAAAGGGGCCAAAGGAAAACCTCTTTTTTGGTGGGCAAGAAATAACAGACTTAATGAAATTGAAATTCCAACACATCAAGTGACGATAACTAAATTTGTGAATATTTCATTTAGTTCTATAGAAAGGGGAGAACTAGAAAAAAAAATAACGACAAATATTTCTCTTGTAAAAGGAGATTTTCGTCAAGCGGAGATATTAGAACGGTGGAAGAGATTTTTTTTAGAAAACAGGAATGAAACATTTCCTCTAGCCACATTTACTTTGCAATGTTCAAGCGGAACATATGTGCGAACTATTGCTGATGAACTTGGTAAAAAACTTGGGTGCGGAGCGATTACCCTTGATATTTTGAGAATAAAACTTGGTGATTATGAACTCGAGAAGACACTAAGATTATAAATACCTATCGCAACCTTCCCGCTGTAAAAGCGCATTTTCTTCCTGCAGGAATAATATCTGGACCTAACGTTACTTCTGTTGCAGTCAATACGACACTTGGTACAGCATATGCGTTTGGATCGCCTTCTGCAACATATTTTACGCAGATTCTATTGTACCATTCTACAGGTTCAAGATTTGTACCCTTTTTACGTAATAATGCTCGGATTTTACTTGGCATGACAAAATCTTGCGCAATAATTTTAACCCCCTGTTGTAATAACGTTTTAAGCAATTCCCATCGCTCGTTAGTACCATGTTCGTCTAAATCATTAGGCATTGCGACACCGCGAGATCGGTTGATTAATGCAGTCTCTGAACCTGCCCAGCTAACTTTCACAACTTTACCTTCATTTCTTGCTTTTTCAAGTTCACTTATAGAGGTTATAAAAGAAGAAGGAAGAAGAATCTTTTTTAATCTTTCAAGACGCACCTTTCCTAGCTTCGTTATCCAAAATGATTCTAAGGTTTCATCAAATAGTAAGGCAAACACCCCTTTATTGCCAATAGCATTATAATTTCCTGAAGAAAGGATTTGAGTCTTTATAAGACCTAATTTTAATAACTCACCTACCGAAAAATCTTGCTCATTAATTACACCTGCATATTTTTTCCAGTTAGGGGTAAGAGACCCATCACGAATTGCAGTTGAATCAAGCATTTCAACCTCAAGCGTTCCTTTAGAAAGAATGTCAAGAAATTTAATAAAACGAGTTGCATTAACAGTGTGGGGACTAAAAGGAGTAATATTTCGAAGAAGCGCTATTTTATAATAATCTTTATTTTGCGGAACGCACATTGCTTTTAATGTCGGAATAAGTTTTGCAGCAGTTGATTCTCTCAATGATTGTAGATGGTATGCCTGCTGTTCTGCTATCATAAGAGCATTTGCACTATCTACACCTTCAACTTCATTTACTTTTATGTGTCCTTTTTCCAAAAGAATAGCATCAATTCGCCACGTTCCAGGAATACTAAAGTCTATATTTTCTCCTAATAATTTTTTCTGTGAAGCAGGGAGTTCTTTTAAGGCTCGTGCTAAGTGGACCAGATCGTTACCGAACTGTATTAATAGTTTCTCTGAGCCTTTTGGAAGTAATACGGGTTTTGCAGTAACTCGGAAAGTAGGTTCTTCGATTTCTTCTCGACCATAAAATGGACCTAATTCTTTGATTACTTCATAGGCACGATTCGCAGAATCAAGCAATTTATTAAATTCAACAAGACTGAGAGAGAGCTGATTGGCATGCTCTTCTCGATCATGTTGACTTATGTGTGTGGCGTGAGACCCTAACATAATGCAACAGTATTATAAAAAAATATTATATAACCGGTTTCCAAAAAAATCAATAAGTAGTTTACAAGTTTCGACAACATGTTATGGGCCAAGTGTTTATTGGAAGCTAAAAAGGGAATATAATAGCTTCATTAAAGATTTATGATTACGTTTAAAATTATTGAAGATCCTGTTGATGCAGGAAAACTACGGAAGCAGTCTTCTTCTCATCAAGCGATTGATGAGGAAGGGGATTTTAATGATTTTATGCAGAAAAATCTTGACGGCAAAAGCAGACAAAGAATGATAAATCGAAATAATAAGATTGAGAAAAGTTTTGTTGTAGAGGTCATTTTACGAAAATACCACAATTTAAACTCATATTAAATTATCCATAAGTGACTAGTAAAACTGTTTGAGCTTATTTTGTAGTGGAAAGAACAGTGTACCCCTTGGGAAGATTTTTGATATAAGTGTCTACTTGGGTTTTGGGTACGATGTATTTCATCGTAGAACTGTCTGAGAGTCGGATAGTAATAGTTGATTTTTGGCTCATGGGTAAATTTGGGGCGAAGTCTTTGGTGGGCTGGGACTGGACTGATGTCGCGGCTTGCGTTGGTGTGAAGGCTGGGACATTATTTACTGGCATTTTATGCACTGATGACTTGAAAAAAATAAATCCAAGCATTCCGAGACAAATCACCACAATAAGAATGACAGGAATAAGCATTGATCCTCGCGAATAGTTCGTTGTCATACATAAAGTATTTCATTCACAAAAGTTGTTGTCAATAAGAATTAGACTGTCGGAGGTGTCGGATTGGAAGGAGGAGTTGTTCTCTGTTTTTTGTGTGCTTTATAATAAAACTGCCAATAAGCCAAGCCTAAAATCAAAGCAATTACAATGCCTATATACCAACCTATGTTTGATTGACGGGGATGTTTGGCTTTTGGTGTGGAGACAAATTTACCGCCAACTGGAATTTGCCATTTTAATGTAAATGGTGCAAAGCTACTATCGTTTGGCTTACCTGTCAATGTCATTGTGTATGTAGCAGGAGAAGGGAAGTTATAAACTATTTCTGTATTGTTAGTGGGGGCCCTAAAATTTTTAACTGTTACTTGTTGCGTGTAGGGGAGCCTTTTCGGCTGAGTAATAGTTAGCATACAGGTACAATTTTTAAGTTGAAATTTATTTTGGGTATCTTTAAATGAGAGTTCCATTTGGAGTGGCGAATTTGCTGTCGGGTTATTTATTGGTGCCATATTCATCGATCCCATGGAACCTCCATCAACCGCTGTTATGTGAATAATCGCACTAATAGAATTATCGGACGCATCGAAATCCGCATGGGTTACTGAGGGGAAAAGGAAAAAGCTAAATGCTGCAAGTAAAATTGAGAAGTAGACTGAATACCTCATAAAAAAAGTATACACTATTTTTATTGATAGGTATATCCCATCGATTGGGTGCTCATGGTTTGTGCTGGAGTGAATCCTTCAGGAAGATCTTGCATTACGTCATTGAGGTTGTGTCCTATCGGACCGCCACTTGTCGGAGCGTATGTGTTCTGACCATGCTGTTGCTGCCATTGCCACCAAAGACGATCAACGTCTGCATGAAGGAGGAAGAAGATAGGATCATTCACGATATTTTGGTTGGTGTTTCCAGCCATATCTCCCCCGATGTACGCGTGAACGCGATTGTGGCCACTCCATTCTCCTTCATTTCCAACCCAGCCTTCGATAGCATTCCGGAATCCACTTGATTGTTCATCATAAGGTGCGCCGTCATAGGTTGTGAGCTGCAACATGGCATTGATATCAGCTTGTGTTGATAAGGTTGGCATTCCTTGAGGATCACGACCGATTTCTCGTGTGATATTCCATGAAGTAAATGGACCATCGGTCACCAAATTATTGCTTGAACGATTACCGTCGCCACCGAAATATGCTGCAGTAAAGACTTTTGGTAATTGACCTGCACTTGCTGAACTTGCGTCTTGTTCAAAAGGCCAATATGGCAATGTCACTGTTGGATCTATCTTACGCAAGTCTTGTTCAAATTCCCATAAGAATGCTCGATGCCATGGGAGGAAAGCCGGGCCACGATGAGCTACATTTCTCTGGGTTCCTGTTTCATTGGTAGGAGTTAGTGTAGACATTGCTGCTTGGTGGCGATTCATAAAGTCTTGATAAGTACCATTTGAACGCATAGTATTAAGTGCATTCGCAAGACGAGTTAACTGAGTTGGAGTTAAAGCATAAATACTTTGGCGGACGATAACACCTGATGTACTCGTGGTGGGTGTCGGGGTTACTGTTGGGGTAGCGCCTGTTGTAGGAATTGGTGTCGGTGTGGTTGAGCCACTGGCTGAACGGAGTTCTACATCGTCAACATAAAGAACAGGCTGATTGGTTCCTGTTGAGTCGTGAATAGCAATATCTTTAAGCATAACACCTGTTGCACCTAATGCTGAAAGTGGTATGTCATAGGATGTCCATCCAGTAGCAGTCGGTTGCCCACCATAATTTGCAAGTGAGACCGGTGCGCGCAATGGTTGACCATACTGTGTATCTGCATAAACTTCATATTGCTGATTTGCTTGTGTAGCACGTAGTGCAAAATGAAGAGAAGTCGTACTTGTGGTAATTTGACCACTTACAGATTGCAAATCAAAACCACCGTTTGCATTAATTAGTGATGAAATTGCATTTGTGCCGCTAAATACAGGTGTCGTAACACTCGTATCTGTAGCATTGTATGAAGCGTCACTCCAACCACTTGCCAAGGCATCACCATAGACAATCACACTGCTTCCTGAAGCTATAGGAGTTGGGGTTGCTGTAGGTACAGTTGTCGGCGTTGGCGTAGCGGTGGGCCGAACAGTTGGTGTCGGTGTTGCTGTAGCTCCATTTGTTGGGGTAGTAGTTGCATTAGGCGTTCTCAACTGCAATTCATCAATATAAAGAATGGGTTGATTTGTTCCTGTTGCGTCATGGAAAACAATATCTTTAAGATTTACATTATTTGCGCCCAAATCCGAAAGAGGTATATCATAGGTTGTCCATCCAGTAGCAATTGGTTGACCACCATAATTTGCTAAAGAGACAGGAGCTCGCAATGGTTGACCATAGGTTGAGTCAGCATAAATTTCATAACGTTGGTTTGCTTGAGTAGTGCGCAACATAAAATGGACTGTCATATTTGTTCCGGTTGGGATTGCCGTAAGAGCTTGTACATCAAAGCCACCATTTGCATTAACTTGAGTTGCAATAGCTGCTGATCCGCTGGCAACAGGAGAGGAAACTATTGTATTGGTTGCATTATATGAAGCATCAGTCCAATTGGTTGCCAAAGCATCACTAAAAATAGCGATTGTGCTTCCTGTTTGAGTTGACGTAGGAGTTGGTGTCACAGCCCGAGTTGGCGTCGGAGTTGCCGTAGGTCCGGAGCCTGTCGTAGGTGTCGGAGTTGATGTTGGTTGTGCGGGACTACCTGAATAACATGCCCATGAATAAGGATTATTTGCTGTTTCTTGGACTGCAGTTGCACTTGATGTAGCATATTGCCATTGGCAAGCAGCACTCATATTGATTGCAGCACCACTATCACATTGCCAAGAAGTACCATTGAGAGAAGCTCCCCCGGCATTAAGACTACCGCAGTAACCATCTAAATTCATTCCTCCGAGACGAGTTGCTGTTTGCGCGTTGGCAAATTGTAACTGTGCAATCACAGAAAAGACAACAATAATTAACGCTAAAATTATACGTACCACCTTCATAGTTTTATTTCTGCCAATTGAATGGATTATAACCCATAATATATCTCGTTGCAAGAGGGAATTTAAGAAAAATAGTACTAGATGAAGAATTTATTCCTGTTTATCAAAATATAAAAGTCCGGTAAAAAAAGAATTAAAATAATTATAAAAAAACTTGATTCTATTTTAGGTGTATAGTATGTCTTCTTTAAATATTCAGTTAGAACAGGCTTTTTAGCACATAAGATGAACTGTTATTAGCATTTTGGAGGTATTTTTAGTAAAATAGAGCATGTCACTCGTTTTTCTAGAAATGTAGTGATCACAGAATTGAAATTACCGAGTCGTCTAACGGTAGGACAACAGCCTTTGGAGCTGTTTATTCTGGTTCGAATCCAGGCTCGGTAGCCAACACGTGCAGCATTGCAATCATACCTTCGTGATTCAGCCCCTCAAAATGCGAATCCCGAAGCTATGGTGATATTTCTTTCGTTTCTATTCCACACAGATTTCTAACCAAAGGCTTTATCTTGACAAGGTATGTAAATAAGTAGAGAATAGAACCAAGTGATGATGTCCGCTTTTAATCGTCTTAGTTTTGCTAAGACTAATGACTTCTACTTCCTAAGTAAAAGTAGAGGTCTTTTTTTATGACAAAACTGAATAGAACGAAAAGAAGCAGATATTTTAACAATACCTTTTTCATTGGCTTACTAAGCTTTTTTGGGGGCATTAGTCAGGATATTATTATTCCAATTCTTCCGATTTACTTAGCCAATGTTCTCCATTTAGATAAATCATTTATTGGATTAACGGAAGGACTTGTTACCAGCAGCGCAAGTATTTTCAAAATTGTTTCAGGCTTTCTTTCTGATAGGTTTCGGACGAATAAAGCAATTGTCTTTGCAGGATATTTTCTTTCCCTTGTTGGAAGACCACTCTTAGCACTAACAACTTCCGCAGGGTTTGTACTTTTTCTACGCTTTCTTGATGGTATAGGAAAAGGAATTAAAGATTCACCAAAGGACGCACTCATTGCAGAATCTACGCAAAAAGAAAGTCGAGGAAAAGGTTTTGGAATAGTTAGAGCACTTGATACACTAGGCTCAGTTGTAGGACCACTCATTCTTTTTGCTCTTTTACTTCTCCTCAAAGATAACAATTTGAAGTATCATTATATTTTCTTTATTGCCGCGATTCCACTGCTGTTTACTCTCGCAATTATTGTCTTTTTCGTAAAAGAAGTGCCTTACGCCAAAAAAGATCCTGCAAAAGCTCTTTCGTTTGCACTACCAAAAAAGTTTTATATATTTTTGGGAATTGTCGTGTTGTTCTCAATTGGGAATTCATCTGATACTTTCCTTATACTTCGAGCACAAAATGTTGGTGTCAGTATCCTTGCTATCCCCTTAGTATATGCTCTCTTTAATTTTATTTATGCTTCTGCGTCCATTCCGCTTGGAAGTTTATCAGACAAGATTGGTCGCGAAAAAGTTATTCTCATTGGATGGATAGCTTATGCTTTTGCCTATTTTGGCTTTGCAATTGCGAATAAGGGGTATCAGATTTGGTTACTTTTTGCCTTTTATGGCATTTATTATGCAACAACCGAAGGAGTAGCCAAAGCATTTGTTGCTGATATCATCCCAACTGAATTTAGAGGGAGAGCATATGGTGTTTACAATGCTGTTATCGGTCTTGTAACACTTCCTGCGAGTATCATTGCCGGTTTTTTGTGGGATACAGTAAATCCTGCCGCTCCTTTCTTCTTTGGTGCTATAATTGCAGCGGTAGCAGCGTTGTTACTCGTCGTATTTACCAGATTTTATCATCCAAAAGCGTTAGCAGTATAATTTCTTTATGAATAAGAAAACAATATTTATCTCACTCAGCATTATCTCTTTAGCACTCTTCTTTCTTTTTTCAGTTATCGTCAGAAAACATGGATTAGATACATTTGATTTTAATACAACCGTCAAATTGCAGGATCATACAGGACTACGATTTGATAAAGTCTACCCTGTGTTTAGTTTTCTAGCGAGTATCGAAAGTATGGCAGTGCTCCTCATTGTGCTGCTTGTTTTTAGAAAAAAAATAAGTGGTATTTTTATACTTTTATTGTTCTTTGCATCGCATGCGGTAGAGCTTTTCGGAAAAGTATTTATTCACCATCCGCCGCCGCCATTTATGTTTTATAAACATCTGGATGTTGCTCCGATGAGTTTTGATAAAACTTATGTGCAGGCAGGCTCTTCCTATCCCTCCGGGCATAGTTTTAGAACAATTTTTGTTGCTATACTATTTGCCTATACAATTTGCCTTTCAAAAAAGTTTTCTCTCCCTGTTAAATTCGTATTACTCTCTCTAACAGCTCTTTTTGTTATTTTCGTTTGTGTTAGTCGTATCAGTTTGGGAGAGCATTGGACTACAGATGTCATTGGTGGACTTTTATTTGGTTTTGGAATGGGGTTTTTGGGATTGTTTTTTATAGAAATAAGAACAAGTACGGTAAAAGTCTCACCTTCATACCATAGATACCATAATGATACAAAAATACAGGAAAAACGAAAAAGATTACTTAAAGAACTGGAAGAATTAGATAAATAAGAAAAAAAGGTGAAGTTCATATAATTTTCATAATTATGAATCAAATATTATTAATCGGTATTGGTGGATTCTTCGGCTCAGTCAGCAGATTTTTAATCTCGCGATATGTAGGTAGTTTATTACCTTCATTTCCCCTTGGGACACTCTTTGTGAATGTAACTGGGAGTTTTATCCTTGGATTTATTAGCTATGCAGTGCTCTATGGAAGAAACATTGATCCTGATGTACGTAACATGATTACAGTTGGGTTTATCGGTGCCTATACAACGATGTCTACCTTTGCATTTGAATCATTTCGATTAGCTGAATTATCAGATTATATGCACTTTGGACTAAATCTAGTACTTAACGTTTCCTTATGTCTTTTTGCCATTTACTTGAGCAAACAACTTGCTATAATAATAATAATTAAATAACTATATGAAAGAAGAAACACAAGCAGTATTATTACGCATGTTCATTGGAGAAAAAGACAAGTGTGATGGGCAAACTCTCTATGAATACATCGTACAATATTTAGCCAGGAATCATTATGCGGGAGTAACAGTACTTCGTGGTATTGCAGGCTTTGGAAAAGCAAGTAAGGTTCATACAGCAAATATATTGGAACTCTCAACAGATGAACCGATTATTATTGAAATTGTTGATACACAAGAAAAGATCGAGGAATTTAAGGCAGCATATGACACCTGGAAGGTAAGCGGCAGCGCATTGATTACAGAAGAAAAAATCAAAGTCATTCAATACGGACACAAAAAATAACGTGATGTTTCTCACGGTTAACCGTTCCTCGTTTTCCTAATTTTTGATTATACTCCATATTTTTCTCTTCTTTCCCTATTCTTACTCCATTTTCATCTCCATCTAATTAACCAAGTTTATAATTAACTTAATTAATTAAACTATTAAAATAAAAATAGTTATAGTTAATTAAGAAAGGAGGTGAAAATATGAATACTAATCTTAAAAAATTCAGCGTTACTCTTGCATCAGTTGCTTTACTGGCAGTTACATCTGTTGGAACATCATATGCCCAAGGCAATCAATCAAACCAGAATATGAATGAAACGTATAGAGTAAATCTCTCTCCGTTAAATAATTCTGGAGTGTCAGGTTTTGCAACGATACACCAAACGGGTGATCAATACACAGTAAACATGCATGTATGGGGACTTGAAGCAAATCAAGCACACGTGCAACATATTCATGGGATGACTGATGGCAGTAATGGATCGTGCCCAACAATGGCACAAAATACCGATAATGATGCAACAATTAGTCTTGCGGAAGGATTAACGACCTATGGACCAATCTTACAGCCATTAACACCATTTCAGACAACAGGAGTAAATGGTACAGAGATGTATCATCAAACCTTCACGGTCAATAGCAGTGATCCGACAATGGATGTAATGCCACTTGGAAATCGTGAAATCGTTATCCACGGTATGACTGTGAACGCAAATCAGGATTTAAGTAACCCTCAAGCTGGATACGACGCAACCTTACCAGTTGCTTGTGGACATCTTATTCCAATGTTAGGTAATGGACAAGGAGGTTCTGGTGAAACTTCGGTGGGCATTAGTGGTAACGGAGCCAATTCACGAAATAACGTGAATGTTGAGTCATCCAATACAACTCGTGTTTCTCAGGATAATGATACCAGAGTAAATAACGATGTGCATTCTAATGTAAATACTGGTAACAATCATTCCAGTTTTAATACAGGAGGCGCTACATTGCTTAACTCAGGAGACGGGATGAGTAGAATGTCTATTTTTAACGGCGGAGGCATGAATATGTTTCGTCACTAATAAATAGCATAAGTTCTTAATTTAAGAACAAAAATATAATACAGGTGAAGAGGTACTCAATCCTTTCACCTGTATTACGCATAATTGGGAAGAGAGAACTTCTTTTTTTTACTTAGACAGTATGTTGAAATACTCTTTATATCCGCCAGAAATTAAAATTTCTTAATTATCATTGAAGGCCGACTATCCCTTTTAAATCCACATTTTTCGTAAAAAGGAATTAAATCTTCTGATGTATTAAATCGAATATCTAGTGCGCCTTCGTCTTGAATTCTCTTCACAGCTTCTTTAACTAGTGATGGAAAAGTTTTACAAGTTCATATTCATCCAATGACGTAAGTAAATAGTTATCTTTCAAAAACCCAACCAATTGAGAATAATCTTTTATTGTAATTGGTCTTGTCTTCATATAACTTATTATATCTCAGTTATACGAGTGCGTAATACATTAATTCCGATAAAAAGACAAGCTTGTACCCCTCGGGGCACTAAGATCAAGGATCGACAGCCACATATGAATTAGCGATCTCCTACCTTTTTTGCCTCCGCTTTGTTATCATGAGGTGATGCAAGACGAAACGCGCAAGGATAAATCCGACGAATTTAGTATTCCCTCATCTCCACAGCAATTGGTCAAACGTATGGTTAACCCATATAAAAATAAAACTGTGTTGTTCTTCTTCATAACTTTTTTAGGTACATTAGCTTCGACTGCTTCGCCATTAATGATATCCAAGATTATTGATGATTTGAGTAAAACCCATAATCTTGATGATTATGTATGGCAGCTTGTAATTGCCTACGCTGTGTTGCGCTTCCTTGATGAAATTTTTTGGCGGCTTGGTGAACTGCTTATGCGAACATTCAAACCACAAATGATTGAAAGCGTTCGTATCAATCTTTTTACAGCAATTCATAAAAAGCCCTACTCATATTTCGTCGATTCTAGTAGTGGACGTATCGCTCATTGGATTAACCAAACTGTCGAGACAACTAACGAATTGGTGGATACAACTATTTGGAATGTATGGGGTAGAGTATTGGCTTTGATAATTGCAGCGGGATTTCTATTTACCATACATTGGTCTGTGGCTATCGTATTTATAATATGGCTCATAGCACTTTTTGCTTATAATGTAAAACGTGGTAAGCGATTTGGTGAATTGGTAGCATTACAAAGCGATGAAACGAGTAAGGCATCTGGATTAGTGGTTGATTCAATTAGCAACCACGTGAGCGTACGAGTATTCGGAGCACGACATGTTGAGCATCAGTTGCTCGCTCAGGCGCAAACCCGTATTATTGCGCGATGGCGCGATTCATGGTGGCAAAATTTCATCACGAATGCTGTAAAAGGGCAGAGTGCAGCGGTGGTAAGTGTCATTGCGCTCTTACTTGTCCTTTTACTGTACAGTCACAGTATTATACCTATTGGCGGGATTGTGCTTTTCCTTGCTTACTTTACTGATGCTAGTAGTAGTTTATGGGAATTAGCTTGGGCGTTTGATAGTTATTATCGTAACTTTGGCACGATACAAAATGCATTAGAGGGATTACAAACTGAAGATGAACGGTATGTTGCAGGTAGTAAAAGTTCTATCCAACAAACAGAACCGGTCACATTGGAATTAAATGACCTCAGCTTTGTCTATCCCGAGCAAAAAAGGATAGCGGTGCTTGATGGTATTAATTTAAAAATCAAATATGGCGAAAAAATAGGCGTAGTGGGACATAGTGGGGCAGGTAAATCAACCCTGGTTGGGTTACTGTTAGGGTTATACGAACCTACGAGCGGAACAATTTTGCTAAATGGCAAAAGCACATTTGATCACGGCCCGGCATTCATCCGCAGTTTTAGTTCCTATGTACCGCAGGATACCAATTTATTTAACCGAAGTGTCCGAGATAATATTCTCTATGCCCGGCCAGAGGCTGACGATGACGCCATACTTCTGGCACTTAAACAAGCTCAAGCAACTGATTTTGTTCAGAAACTACCACAGCAGCTTGATACGATTATCGGTGAACGTGGTGTTAAATTGTCGGGCGGACAACGTCAACGTATTGCCATAGCACGAGCCGTGCTGCAAAATGCTCCTTTGCTCATTCTCGACGAAGCAACAAGTGCCCTTGACAGTGTCAGCGAACAAGCTATTCAAAAAGCAATGTATAGACTTATGCAAGATAGGACATCGATTGTCATCGCTCATCGTCTTTCTACACTGAGACATCTGGATAAAATTATCGTTTTAGATCTTGGCAAAATTGTAGAATATGGCAAACATGAAGATTTGATAAAGAAAAATGGTATCTATGCAGATCTTTGGAAGCGACAAAAAGATGGCTTCGTTAGCGATTAATAAATTATGGAAATTTTGATTTAATGAAATACATGTCAATAAGGAGTACGCTTAAGATTCTATAGATAATTCCATTGTTCTGTTGCATGCTTTAATGAACTGTATCTAGTGGGAGAGAAATCCTGTGAAGGCAAGTAGTATTACTGTTCCAATAATACTTAAGAGTACTGATAGACCGATTCCTAATGGAGATGCAAAGAATAAAAACATACTACTTTGTATATTATTGCAAATGTAGTTAGTATAACTGGTTGAATCGCGTAATAAAGGAGTAAGCGGACATAGTTGGATCTGCAAAAAAGCATAGAAAGTTAATAAAACATGATCTCATGATACAATAGTCAGTATGCTAGTTGATAATGTAACACTTACAATAAAAGCGGGTGATGGGGGGAATGGTTCAGCATCACTTCTCCATAATGGTCTAACTTTCAAAGGAGGACCGGATGGGGGGAATGGGGGAAATGGAGGCAACATGTACTTTCAAGGCTCAAACAATATTAATGATCTTCGCGAATTTCGCTATAAAAAGAAAATTGCTGCAATGGATGGAGTAGCTGGAGGACGGCAAAAATTATTTGGAAAAAACGCAGTTGACATGACAATTCTTGTCCCACATGGGACAAAGATTACCGATACCGTAACAAATAAAATATATGAAATAACAAATAGCGAGACACCCCTGCTGATAGCAAAAGGGGGGAAAGGTGGCAGAGGAAATAATGAATTTAAATCAGCAACAAACCAAACACCGATGTATGCAGAATATGGTACAAAGGGTGAAGAAAAAATAGTATTACTTGAACTGAGATTGATTGCAGAAATCGGACTTATCGGATTACCTAACGCAGGGAAAAGTAGTTTACTCGCTATGCTTACCAATGCTACACCAAAAATTGGAGATTATCCTTTTACTACACTCTCACCAAATATCGGTATGTTGGGCAAACATCCGATAGCAGATATTCCTGGACTTATTGAAGGTGCAGCAGACGGAAAAGGATTGGGCTCCACATTTTTACGCCATATCGAAAAGACAAAAATAATCATTCATTGTATCGAAGTTGATGGGGGAGAACTCAAAAAAAAGTATGAGATAGTCCGTAATGAATTTGAAAAATATAATAGATCACTACTCGAAAAACCTGAGATTATTTTGCTGACGAAAATAGATCTCATCGATGAGAAAACTTTAAAAGAAGATATAACTGTTTTCAAAAAAATGGGAAAGAAAGTATTGACATGTACACTCTTCGACGAAAAAAGTATTAAAAGTTTTAGCGCTACTTTAGAAAAATTATTGCAATAATCTTTTTTTAGTGTGTCGAACCTATTTTTTTTTAAGCGTTGTGTTCTCAGATATTTTTGGTTCTTTTATAAAAAATTGATAAATGATAATAATGTAGAAAAGAGCAATGACCATAGCATAAGGCTCAATACTGAAATTGAAATAAAAAGTAGCTAATTTTTCTAAACCTTCCGAAATTGCATCTACCCCAACAAAGATAATGAATACTTCGGTTATCTTAAAAACGCGCTTTATTGAAAAATGCATAAGAAACTTTTGTAAAATAAACCCGCAGATGAGAGCAGCAACAAAAGCAAGTCCAAACCCGATTAAGTCATGTGTAAATGTATAAAATAATCCATTTGATACATTGAATAAGACGCCTTCGCATCCTTCTTTAAAAACAAAAAGAAATGCGGTAACCGGCATAAGCCAATATGAAGCCTTATACTGATCTACATTTTTTTTTACTTTTTTTATATTTTCTTTTTCATGAAAAGATAATATTTTATGGAGACTAAATACTGCATAGGCAATGAAAATACCTGAGAGGGTAAATAACCACCCTTCAATAAGATCAGCAGAGTCTTTGGGGATATATTTTGCTAGATTGGAATCCAGACTAAATACAATAGTAGCAATAACAAAAACAACCAGAAGTCCGACAACTGAGCCCGCAAGAATACTGCCTGTTTTTTGGAGATGAAACTTACGCGATATACTGAGCAAGACACCAACCAGTAAAAAAGCTTCAAAAAACTCTCGGAAAGCTATAATAAATACTGATAACATAGCATAATAACTATATTTAGTATACTTATATTTTAATAAAAAAAGCAAATGTTCTAAAAGAAGTTTAGGATGGACGCTTTTTTTCTACGATCAAAATTGTTCCCAAAACAGTTGCAAAAATAATGAGTATCACAGCAACAGAAAACGCATGTTGGTAACCAATTACCGTTGCAGTTAACTTACCAAGGGAAGAATTATTTGCCGTGACTGTCGCTGCTACACTTGAAAGTATCGAGAGTCCGAGTGCGCCACCCATTTGTTGTGAGGTATTGATAAGTCCAGATGCCAAACCAGCTCTATTGCCGGGAACCCCGGAAGTTGCCGCTAATACAATCGGTGTAAATGTCATACCCAATCCAAAAGGCATCAGCAACAAACCCGGTAACACATCGAGGAAGTAATTCCCCTGTACAGGTAATCTTGTAAACCAGGCCATTGCTAAGGCAACAATAATTGGTCCAATAAGTAAAAATCGTTTATATCCGTACTTTGAAACCAGTTTTGCAACTTGTGTTGAAGTAATTCCGAGTATGATAGGAAAAGGCAGGAAACTAAGTCCAGTTAAAACTGGATCAAAATGCATAACCGTTTGTATATAAAGAGATATCATGAAAAAATTTCCAAACATTCCCGCAAAGATAGGCGCCATCATAAGATTTGCTCCGGTTACATTTCGAGACTTGAAAATTGATAACGGTATAAGTGGATTTTTTGTAAGAGATTCTCGAATAATAAAGCCAACAAGTAAAACGAGAGAAAGGATAAATAGTCCTATTGTTTGAAGACTTAGCCAACCCCAGATCGCGCCTTCACTCACGACATAGACCAAAGAAATAATACTTGCAGTCACAAGCGCTGCACCCGGTAAATCTAATTGACTAGGATTAACTTCTTCTTGCTCATGCTGCGGGAGTATCCGCGATAACATAGTAATAACAAAAATTCCAATAGGCACGTTAATGAAAAAATTCCAACGCCAACCTAAATATTGCGTCAAAGTTCCCCCGAGTAGAAGTCCGACAGCCGCACCACCTGTCGCTATAGTTGTCCAAAATCCCAATGCTCGATTGCGTTCATTTCCTTCTGGAAATGTTGTAAGGACAATTGATAGAGCAGAAGGAGACATAAATGCCGCTGATAATCCTTGTAAAGCGCGTAAAGCAATAATCATAAAAGAAGATTGAGATAAACCTATGAAAAGAGAAATTAAGGTAAATCCACTCATCCCAAGAAGTAGGGTCTTTCTTCTACCAAATAAATCCGCAGCTCTTCCGCCAAAAAGCAAAAAGCCCCCGAACGTCAAGGCATATGCGGTGATAACCCATTGTAATGTATTTGTAGAAAAATGCAGTGATTGTTTTATCTCCGGCAAAGCAACATTTGTGATAGAGGAGTCAAGAACAACCATAAACTGAGCTATTGCAACGAAAGTAAAGATTTTCCATTTTTTATTCATATTTGTTTAATAACTAAACCATTTTATATTTAAATAATTTATATTGTCAACTATTGAATTTACTATATAATTAAATTATAATAACATTATGAACGATACATATATAAAGGATGAGCTTGCATGGAAATTATTGCAAGTCGCGATAGCTGCAAAGCATGACCTCATGAGGGTTGCAGAAAAATACAAGCTATCTGTTATGCAACTATATACATTATGTCTTCTCGATAGTACTAATTCTATCCCGATGAATTCTCTTTCTTCCATGCTGCATTGTGACGCTTCAAATGTTACAGGTATTGTCGATCGATTATTGCTTAATAAATACATTGTTCGAGCAGAAAACCCGGAGGATCGAAGAGAAAAAATGATTAAATTAACTATTAAGGGGACGCAGCTTTGTATCAAAATTTCTGCTGAGATAAGTAACTTTCAACCGGTAAATTTAGACCGATTATCTGAAAAGCAAAATAAACAACTTTCCGATTTGCTTACGATATTATTAAGCGATCAATCAGTTACAAAAAAATAATTTTCTTCTCTATTTATTGGTAGCATCCGAAGCAGAAGCTCCGGCAGCTTCTAACATTTTCAATTTATTTCTCGAATCATCTATCTTTTCATATTCGTTAACAAGCTTGGTTTTGGCAGCAAAATTTTTTTCAGCAGCTTCTTTCGTAATTGAATATATGCTCATAACTTCATTATTTGATTTCTCTTTCGTAACATAAATGAATAAATATACTGCCAGTCCAAATAAAAGAAGAATACCTAAAAGAAGAAGAATATTCCCATGATCATTAAGACTTATGAGAAATAAATAAAATAAAACAATACCTCCAAATGATGCTCCAATACCAACAAACGTAAGTAATATTTTCTTTCCCATATTTCCAGCATAGTAAATTATCTCTTCTTTTGCAAGTTGCTATAATGTATCTATGGAAGAAACAACAATTCGAATAAATAAATATTTGGCAAATCTGGGAATTTGCTCTCGAAGAGATGTAAAACAATTACTACACACACACACACTAACCGTTAATGGTGAACGTATCAAAGAACCTGGAACACGGATTAATCCATACAAGGATGATGTTAAGTTTAATGGAAATAAAATTAAAGCACCAGAACTTGTCTATTATTTAATTAACAAACCCAAAGGTATCATTTCAACAACAGCAGATGAATTCGGAAGAAAAAATGTACTTTCATTAATTACTACTAGGCATCGGCTTTATCCAGTGGGAAGATTGGATAAAGATACAACAGGATTGCTACTACTAACCAATGATGGTGCACTAACAAATCTCCTTACGCATCCAAAATATCACGTTGATAAAGTCTATGCTTTAACAATTGAGGGGAGAGCAACAAAAGAACAATTACGTGCATTGCGCAACGGTGTCTTGTTGGAGGATGGCATAACCTACCCGGCAGAGGTGAAAATTGTCAAAGAGAATAATATGAATTCTTTGCTAGAAATGACGATTCATGAAGGAAGGAATAGACAAATTCGAAGAATGTGCGAAACAGTTGGAGTAAAACTACTTGAACTGAAACGGATAAAATTCGGACCGATAAATCTTGATATCAAAGTATGGAAATATAGAGAACTAACAAAAAAAGAATTAAATGCATTACGAAAAGCCACTACTAAACCTAAAATTAATGCCAATCTATAGGTGTCATTCCGTTTCTTTTGAGATAATCATTGCATTGGCTAAAGTGGTGTTTGTTGTAAAAAAGTGTGGCAGAAAAGGGTGATGGATGTCCGGAAATTAACACTAAATTCTTTTCTCGATCAATAACTGTTCCTTTATTTTGTGCATATTTTCCCCATAGCATGTATACGATATGTTTATGATTTTTATTGAGCGTATGAATTACTGCGTCAGTAAATTGTTCCCATCCTTTACCAGCATGAGATGCCGGATGTGACGCTAAAACAGTTAACACACTGTTGAGCATGAGGACTCCTTGTTTGGCCCACCGTGTCAATTCTCCTGACTGTGAAGGCTGTATGCCTAAATCATTGGAAATTTCTTTATAAATATTTTGCAATGACGGAGGAAGTGGGATACCGTCATTGACGGAAAAAGATAAACCATTTGCTTGACGGACTCCATGATAGGGATCCTGACCAACAATCACGACTTTTACTTTATCAAAGGGACAGAGATCAAAGGCACGAAAAATATTTGTGGCCGGAGGATAGATAGTTTTTGTTTTATATTCTTCGCGGACGTACGTTGTAAGATCCTTCCAATAAGATGCATTAAACTCATTTTCCAATGCTGTCTTCCATGACGGATCAATTCTCACATCGCTCATGTTTATTATCATAGAATTGTTTTGCAGAATAAACAAGTCTCTCTTTGCTATAATATACTTATGGAACACCAAGAACATCATAAAGAGCAGAAAGAGAATTCAAATCCGCATATTTCCTCAACGGCCGCAAAACTCAATTGGTTACGTGCATCTGTACTGGGAGCAAACGACGGCATTGTCTCTGTCGCTGGAATTGTTGCAGGAGTAGCGGGAGCTACGAATAATGCACAAATTATTCTTACTGCTGGTATGGCCGGACTTATTGCGGGTGCAATTTCTATGGCAGCTGGGGAGTATGTCTCAGTAAGCAGTTCGAGAGATACAGAACGTGCATTACTGAAAAAAGAAAAGTATGAGATAGAGAATAATCCCAAAGGAGAACTCGAAGAACTTGCCTGTATTTATGAATCGAAAGGTCTTTCGCACGAAACTGCCATGAGAGTTGCCAAAGAGCTTTCAAAAAAAGACGCATACGCAGCACATATCGATGCCGAGCTAGGTATTAATCCGGATGATTTAATAAATCCTTGGCACGCAGCTTTTGCTTCAGCTGTTTCGTTTACTGTTGGTGCACTTATTCCTTTGATTGCCGTGATACTGACACCACAACACTTAAAGATTCCTGTCACATTTATCGCGGTCATCCTTGCCTTGATTATTACCGGTACGACAAGTGCCAAAATTGGCAAAGCATCGGTTGGTAGAGCAGTCGTACGAGTGGTAATTGGAGGGGCTATTGCAATGATTGTTACCTATGGTATTGGACGGCTTTTTAATTTATCCAGTATTTAATTTTTCGTCGAAACTCCGGTCATCTCTCGCAAAAAAAGATTATAATCACTGCTATTAAGAACTCCGTCATCATTTATGTCCACCAAACCTGTTGGTGTATGTGAACGACAAGGTGAACTGTTACTCAGCGATTTTGGATCAGACATCGGTAGCGGACTAATAGCACCGTAACCACAATCAAGAAGTGCATTATAGTCAATAACATTGAGTGCTGCATCATTATTTATATCTCCTGTTGTAAGAGTTATTGGAGCAACGGTTATAGATTGTCCTGATACTGTAAAGTGGGTACTATTTGGAATAAAACCAGGCACCTGAAGTTTAATGGAATATGTGCTATTTTGTAATGAAGAATCTGTAGCAAGTTTTCCTGCAAAAGCTCCTATTGTACTATCATATTTTATCTGGATTGTTTTTGCTAAAAGTTGTTTCTTTGCTCCGTCATAAAGTGTTACTTGCATATCACGTTGTTGGGTGAGAGGCGATTTATTACTAAAACTGGCAACAGAAGGATTAAGGATATCACCCGCAGTTCCTATTCCATGAAGTAAGATTGTAAAAGAAAGAGACGTAAGATTGGAGTCCGGCACACCATTGGTTGGGGAATAGAAAGCACTCGTTACGGTTGGGGTAGGTAATAAGATTTCACCCAACTGTATGGTCACAGTTGCTTTCGTATTTGAAATCGACTCAGTTCTTAAAGAAATTTTGTGAGCTGCATCGGTAAATACATTTCCTGTTTCCAATGCTGCATTTTGACCGGTTTTGGTATTGGGATCCATAGTTACTAACGCCGAATCGCAACCGACCATTTCTGAAGCGCAGCCAATCGGAGCAAGATGGACAGTAACACCATTAAAAAGATTTGAACTGAGTGGTGTATTGTTAAGTATGAAAAAATTACTCGCCTTATCAAAGCCTAGTTGTTGACGAAACTCCACATAATAATATTGTTGAATTCCTTCTGCATCCTTTGTACCTGCAGGAATCTTTAACGCTTGTACCTGATCGGTTTTTCCTTCGATTGGTGAGAGCGAGTAGGTTCCACTTTTATCAATAGTTGTAATATTTGGGGCTGATAACCAGCCGACCTTTTCTTTATGATACGCGTTTGGTTCACCAACACCTATTCCCAAAGGTTCATATGCTTCCGGGCTGCTACTGTCACACCTATTACTTATTGGCACTTTCTTATTGTTCTCGTCATGACAATCATATTGATGTGCATGATCCATCCCAAAGGTATGACCAAATTCATGCAAGAAAAGATATCTCCACGAAGAAATAGGGAAATTCAAGGTATTATCTAAAGGAAACCAACTACTCGTGGTGATACTGTCAAGAGAAGTTATTCCGCCGAAATTATTACAGCCATGTGGCAATGGGAAAATATATGCATATTTATCATAACCATCGAGATTTTTTCCTGAACTTTGCAGTATTTGCCGTGCGCTATCGGACCACGTCTTCAGTTGATCTAAAGAACAGACAAGACCACCTTGTGGAATTGTAGGAAGGTTGGTTGGAAGAGTGATCCAATCAAAGACGTCAATATCAGGATTATTTTTCCCTTGCATGACAGCCTTTCCATAAGAAACTCCCAAATAATAATTCTTGATAGAATCCGGGTTACTCGTAAATGCCTTTTCTATGTCAGTTTTTGGATATATCTGAAGAGGATTATTGGCAAAATTAAATAAGATTACTGCCGTTTTACTTAATTTTGGCACCATATTTTGGCCTATTCCATTGGATAGCATTTGTGTTTTTGTTCCATGAGAAGTGAGAGTTTTCAAAGTTGCGACATCAACACTCTTATTATGCAGTCGGCCGTGAACTATAATTTGCTCACCCGGGAAAAGGTTACGCGTAAGCGTCGAGTCAATAATATTTAGCTGAATAATCTTGTTATCTGATGTTATGAGATAATACTTTGAGGGTAAATCAGAAACAATACTAACTTTTCCTGTTATATCAGCCATCGGGCTGGAAGCGCGCGAACGAAGATCATGAATTTGTGATTGAAGAAAGTTTACAGGGATAACAATACCAACAAAAAGCAACATGACAAGCATTATATTAGTAAAAGCATGTTTTTTATGTCGAGCATATTGCCGGTGAGTCAAACGCTGCATAGTATCATTATTACAATTGCATGGATGCAATACAATCTTTACTTAGAGATTGTTTTATTGAAGATAAATTGATTTGATGAAGTTTGCATATCCTTGAGCACTAACGTCAAACAACTGCGACTCTTGAGAGGATAACTCACGAAATAATATTTTCTCAATGTGAACTCCTTTTTTATTGATAGCTCTTTTCCAAAGTCCAACAACTTGCCCATCTATGACAATTGGCGGATGAAAGATGCCATTTCCGGTATCGTTATTTTTAGCATGTTGAGGATCGAGAACTGCGCTTCGATCTTTATACGCAACTGTATATTCATCATATGAAGGCAGAAGCAATACTTCAGATGGTATTTTTAAAATATTCTTTGGGCGAGGAAACCAATAAGTATGCCCATTGAAATCTGCGGATTCGAATTGTGTTTTAATTGTTTCGAGACCTATTTTTGCATCTGCCATAGTCAATCCTGTCCACCAAACAAAATCTTGCAATGTCGCTGGACCGTGACTTTGAAAATAGCGTTTGGCTAACTCGGCAAGCGATTCTACTTTGGTTAATTCTTTTGAAGAGGATATCCATTCATCAAATAAGACAAATGTTTGCTGTTTTCCATGCTTTACTCCAAAGCAAATCACACATTCTCGAGCAAGTTTTCCCAAAATATGAATGCCACGCTGATCATACGTCACAATATTTGCATCATTAAGAAGCTTATAGATTTCCGGTCTGGACAATTGTTTATTTCCTGCCAGTGCCGTTTCAATATTTTTCCTACTCTTGTTAAATATTTCTTCGTCTAGTTCTAATTGTCGATAGCGAAAAGCATTTTGATTTGTGACACGTTGTGCAAGAAGTTTTAATAGCCATTTGAGATCTTCTGCTGCTGTAAAATGGAGTGTACCACGCATCGGCCAACTTCTAACTATTTTCCTTTCAGTGAGAGACTTCTCAACAGCTGCTTGCGTGGTGTTTCTTAAACGCAATCCAATTCCCCATAACGAACCATAATAATCCTGCGCTTGGACTGCACCAAACCAAGAAACGAGTTCTTCGGGAGTTTCAAAGTGGGATGTGCTAAGTTGTTGATTGGCAATCCGTAAAGCTCGCAATTCATTCTCATTCATACTAAGGAAGAACAGGCCCAACAGAAATCATCACTGAAAAAACAGTAATAACGACAAGCGAAAAAAGAAACATAGACTTTGCCCATGCAATATCCTGTTGTAAACCAAAACCACGTATACCTTTTAATAACCATAATAAACTAATCGTAACCATGACAAACAGATAAATATAGCCAATGAAATGAAATGCAGTAAGCAAACTAATAGTTGTTAAAAATCCCACAACATATACAATAATTTTTTGCTTTGTATTTTCTGCCCCTTTAACAGAAGGCCAAATTGGCAAACCTGCTGTTTTATATTCTTCCAAACGGAACATCCCAATTGCATAGAAATGAGGCATTTGCCAAAAAATAAGAATCGTAAAAAGGAAAAATGCTACTAGGTCAAATTGATTCGTCACACTGCAATAACCCACAACAGGGGGTAAGGCGCCAGAGATACATCCGATAATCGTACTATGAACGGTATATCGCTTTGCGATGCCATAGACAACAACATAAAAAAATAAACCCAACAAAGCAAAAGAGAGCGTCAACGAATTTGTGTACAAACTTAAAATCAATGTACCAATAATACTTAAGAAACTTGCAAAAATAAATGCTTGTTTGACAGTAATTACTTTCTGGACAAGAGGACGAAACTTGGTACGTTTCATTTTTGCATCAATATTTCGGTCCAGAATATTATTAAAAACACAAGCAGAAGCGATAATGCACGACAATCCAAAAAGCATTGCAAAGAACAAACTAATATTGATAATCCCATGAGCCGCAAGAAAAAAACCGCCGGCAGCAGTTAAGGCATTTCCGTAAATAATTCCGGGTTTTGTAAGGGTATAATATGCTTTAATCAATTTTAAGTAAAAATAATATTAGAAGCCTTCACCATATTTCATCTCATTATTTAGCTGAATAAGATTCATATTGTAATTCAAATGTTGCATAATCCAAATTGATGCAACAACGACAATAAGTATAATACTTGCAAACGAAATAAAAATAAGTAAATTAAGTCTTGGTTTTGCTTCCTCTCGCATATGTAGGAAAAACAGCAACTGAACTGCAAGTTGTGCAAATGCAAAACAAATAACGACTGCCACAATAAAGGCACCACTGACAATATGGTTGATTACTATAAGATAGGGGATAATGGTTAATACAATTGATAAAACAAATCCTGTCACATATGATTTTAATGTACCAGGGTGTTCGATTTGCTTAATTTGTATTTCTTCTTTCTTATTCATAAAAACTTTTCACTCCTATATCGCGCCCATTAAATAGACAATAGTAAAAATAAAAATCCATACGATATCCAAGAAATGCCAAAACAAACTGAAAAGCGTCAGTTTTCTGGCAATATTTACATTAAGTCCTTGAGACTTAACCTTTATCATACAAATTAACATCCACAATAATCCTGATGTAATATGCAAACCGTGTGTACCGACAAGCGTAAAGAAAGATGAGAGAAAGGCGCTGCGTTGCCAACTATTACCTTCTGAAATAAGTTTACTGAATTCACTAAATTCTAGCCCTAAAAATGCTAAACCTAACAAGAACGTTATCCCTAGCCAGAGTAGCACTTGGTTCTTGGCGTTTTTGCGCACCGCAAGCATAGCAAGTCCACATGTAAAACTACTGGTAAGCAAAATCATTGTTTCTAAAAGCGCGAACGGTAAACTGAAAATTTCATGTCCTGAAGGACCATTAAAGATATTTCCATGGAGAACAGAGTAAGTGGCAAACAGAACACCAAACATCAATAAATCGGTCATAAGATAGACCCAAAAACCGAAAACAGTTTTGTCTGTTGCTAACGCCTGGTGATGAGCCACGTCTTGATTTGGTATAGTTTTTGCTAATGACATAATTATAGATTTAATATAAACATTAATTCTTCATTCTCTCTTTCTCATTCTTTTCTCTATCTTTTCCACTTCTGCTGCTGTCAATGTATATTCACTATTGTCATCGAACGTACGAATAATGATACAACTTATCGTGCCGATTAAACCAATGATTATAAATAATGTCGCATGCCATACCATGGCAAGTCCAAAAAGAAAAATAAACGCCGAAAGGTAAATTCCCATTGGTGTATTCTTGGGTAATTCAAGATCTTCATATTTTATAGGCGCTTTATTTTTCCCACTTTTTTTCATTTCCCAAAAAGCATCCCGACTAGTGACCTGTGGAATCACCGCAAAATTATAGAAAGGGGGTGGTGAGGATGTCGCCCATTCAAGGCTTCTGCCATTCCATGGATCTCCGCTAAGATCAAGATTTTGTTTTCGTTGCCATATACTCACAATCAATTGTAGTATCTGAAGACCAACTGCGCAGGCAATAATCAACACCCCGACAAGCGATACCATAAAAAGATACTGCCAGCCTGTGGAAGCATCATAATGCTCGATACGACGAGTAGCTCCCATAAATCCTAAAATAAAAAGAGGAGTAAATGATACCAAAAAGCCAATGAACCACGTCCAGAAAGCATATTTGCCGATACGTTCATTTAATGTAAAGCCGGCAATTTTGGGAAACCAATACGTAAAGCCGGCAAAAATACCAAAAAGGGCACCGCTCACAATCATAGTATGAAAGTGCGCAACTAAAAACAAACTATTATGGACCTGGAAATCAATTGGAGGAAGTCCCATCAAAACGCCAGCCATACCACCAAAAGTAAACAAACTTACGAACCCATAGAACCAATAGATAGGCGTTTTGAAAATAATTCTCCCTCTGAACAACGTAAAGAGCCAATTAATAATTTGTACACCGGTTGGTATAGCAATAAATTCAGTCGCAATACCAAAAGTCGCATTGACGTCTGAACCGGCACCCATTGTAAAAAAATGATGAAGCCAAACAGAAAATGAGAGAAGCGTAATAGCCCCCACCGCAGCTACTAAAGATGTATATCCAAAGATTCTTTTTTGCGCAAAAGTAGAAACTATCTCTGAATAAATACCAAACACGGGAATTATCAGAACATACACTTCAGGATGTCCCCACATCCAAATTAGATTCCAATACATCATAGGACTCCCACCGTTATCCAAAGTAAAGAAATGCATTCCCATAAAACGATCGAGATTGAGAAGTACGATCGTCATAGCCAGTATGGGAAAGATTGTAACGACGAGTAGCATACCCATTAAAGAAGCCCATGTGAACATCGGCATCCGCATGAGTGTCATCCCAGGTGCACGGAGTTTTAAAATAGTCACTACAAAATTGATACCACCAATTAATGTTCCAATTCCTGAGACTTGCAAACTCCATATCCAATAATCCACTCCTACTCCAGAATTAAACTGGAGCTCAGAAAGCGGCGCAACAGAAAGCCAACCTGTTGCAGCAAATTCGCCCCCAAGAACAAAGAACATATTGATCATGACGACTCCTGCCAAGTAAAGCCAAAAACCTAATGAATTTAAGAATGGAAAGGCAAGATCCCGCGCGCCAATTTGTAGTGGCACGATAAGATTGATAAGTCCGAAAAGAAAACCCATGGTCACAAAGAAAACCATGATATCCCCGTGGGCGGTGAAAATTTGCTGAAAATGTTCTGCACTCAGATAACCATGTTGGGCTCCTAAAAACCCTGGTGAATTACCAGCACCAAGCACTTGCTGTGTCCAAATCATCAAGGCATCAAGTCCACCACGAAGGAACATAAGAAATGCGACAATAATATACATAATCCCTATTTTTTTGGGATCTGTTGTTGTCAGCCATTCATTCCAAAGCCATTTCCAGCGTTTGAAATACGTAAAGAACGCGACAAATAATATTGCCAATGAAATAAATGCACCCGTTCCACCCAAAGTAAACCACTCATGTGGTAAGTCATTTAATGTAAGTTTTCCGAAAATAAATTGCTGCATATTACATCTTCATATTTTGTGTGGGGTGAGCCATGTATTTTATTACTATTGTAGTATAGAGATTGTCTTGTGTCGACGAGTAGGACGTAGGAGGCATATCCTTACTCGGCTTTGAAAGTCTACCAACGACTGTTTGATCGAGTGTGAGGGGCGACTGTTTTACTGAACTGACCCATGAATTAAAATCATTTTGCGAAACTGATTTTGCAGTAAACGTCATGTCTGCAAACCCTGCGCCGCTGATCTCAGCGTTTGAACCACGATATTCGCCTATACCATCTGCCATCAAATGCGTTTGGGTTGCCATTCCAGACATGGCGTAGATCTGACCACCCAGTTGCGGAATCCAAAATGAATTCATCGGAGTATCGTACGCAGTCAGTTCAAAATCAATCGGTGTCTTTTCAGGAAATACCACATAATTTACCGTAGCAATCTTTTGCTCAGGATAAATAAATAACCACTTCCACCGAAGCGCAACAACTTGGATAGTAATCGGTTTTGTTGAAGATGCAAGTGCTTTATGTGGATCTAATTTATGCGCGTAGACCCATACCATCCCGGCAAGAATACAAATAATTAAAGTAGGGAAACCCCATATGAAAAATTGTAGTTTATCATTACGATCCCAATCTGGAATATAGGTTGCTTTTGTATTGTTTGCATGATATTTCCAGCCCACATAAAACGCGAGGGCAAATACAGGAATAACGACAATAAGCATTAAAGATACTGCTACAAAAATGAGATTGCGTTCCTGCAATGCAACGATACCTTGTGGATTCAAGATAGGAACCAAACTCGTACCAATCATTATTCTTTCAATCAAGGCAAGATCAAGAAGAATGAGGAAAAGTATGAGAAATTTATATCGGTTTTTCATGATGCGGCTACCTACTCAGTATAGCATTTCTTTCATCATACGGTGCAAGCGTGGAGAAACTTAACGATGTTTCCGTCGCCACAGTATATATCCTAAAACTATGAGGATAACAGTGATAATCTCTCCGATAATAATAGTGGAAACTAAGTTATTTGCACTTTTTCCTTGTGCAGGTAATTTTGAAGTTGCCCGTAAAGAAACGTCTTTTACTAAATTGCCGGAAACATTCACATGTGACAAAGTACTTTGTGAGAGACCGCTTCCTGCAGGAGGAATAATGGTAATATCATATGCTCCTTGTGGTATTTGAAGTCTGTAGTTCCCATTTATATCTGTCGGAAAGTTGCCCACTTTTTTTTTGAGTCGCAGTATTGGTAACAAGGAGTTTTGAACCGGTTACTGGTGCCCCAGAACTATCAATCACTTTACCCGAGAGCTGCCCATCCGCTGCCATCACTGTGGGAACAAAAAAACTCGTTGCTGTTAGACAAAAAAATGACAACGTCAGCAATAATCGATTTCGCATAGTAAAAGTCTCTTATCAGTATTCTAGGTTTTACTTTTCTTGTCAATGATGTGTTTGACAACCTCGTTTCCATTGAGTATCGTAAAAGTATACTGTAGAGTTTTACTCTGATAAACATGAACAAGAAAACTTCTATCCTTGGCTTCACGCTCATTGAGCTTCTTGTCGTGATTGGAGTATTGGCAATACTTCTCAGCATTACTCTTATCGCTATCAATCCTGCAGAGCAACTACATCAATCCGAAGATGTCAGCGATAAGACAGCAAGCGATGATTTCATAAAGGCAAACGTGGATTACTTTACCTCTGCAAATGCCTTACCCTGGAACAAAAATGCATTTTGTGCTTCCGAATTAGCTGCCGGAGGAACACTCGCAAGTATGTCAGACTGCGTTCACGAGTTAGTACAAGGTGGGAAACTGGAACAAAGCGAATCACAGTCACAACAACTCAAAGATATTTATGCATCAAAATGCGGGAGCTCTGCAGTTCTTTGCTACAATCCGAAATCAAAAAAAGAAAATGAAGATGCAGAGACAAAATATGATAAATTTGGTAATAACAACCCGACCTGTCCAGTTGCAAATGGCACGTCACCTGATTGTTATGTTTGTAGACCGATTATGAACATCAATGATTGTGTTATCGGAGCCACACCAACTCCCACCATGACGCCATTTCCTACGAATACACCAATACCAAACACAACAGCAACTCCAACGCCAACACCACTACCGACTGCTACTCCTACCCCAGCTTTTCCGCAGATTGTCCCAGGATATGCAAATGTCCAGTCCAAATTCTTAAAAACCTATGCAGTATACTTCTTTGACTATCCTGGTTTCTCGCCACCGCCCGGAGGCTGGGATCTTCATCTATCGTTAAACTCTGATTTTAGTGGAGACTGGACGCAGACGAATAAATCATTTGGTATTCCGAGCCAATATGGCCCAGAAGGTCCTGCAAATAGCAGCTATACCGCATACAGGAATATAACAATGAAATATGTCGGGTTTGCGAGTACGCCCTCAAATACTGGCGTATATAGTCTCAGCAATTGTGGGAAGACCTTATACTACCGAATTGCTAACTATTATAGTGATACTGCAACCAATAAACTCGTTGGACCAGCCTACACCGCTACCTTTGACTGTACAACTAAAGTTGGTATGGTCGATCCTCCACTCAGCTGGTATACAGTCTACGATCAGCTCAATGACCGACAAAAACAATATGACCCATCATGGGATTTTGATAAAAATGGCGTTATTGATTGGACCGATTACTGGCTAGGAGCGTTTAGTACGAAAATTCGATATGGCGGTTGGCAACCTCCTGAATAACACTTTCACTTCTTCGTAGCATAGTCTATACTTTAGTTATGGATGATTTGCTGCCCATGATATTTTCTCCTGGAGATATCATATTTTATCTCATTATTATCTTCACTTGCTATTTTTTATTCAGAAAACAAACTCCTGTTTTATCTGAGAATGGAAAACGCAAACATGTCGTTATTGTTGGTGGAGGATTTGCCGGTGTTGCTGCCGCGATACATCTCAAAAGGTCATTACGGGGACTTCCGATCAAAATCACACTTATTAATAAACATAACTATCATCTTTTTACACCTTCGCTCTACGAAGTGGCTACCTCTGAAGAAACAAAAAAGAACGTGGCAATTCCCTTGAAAAAAATCTTTCCGACGGGAGTACATATTATCCATAATATCGTTGAGAAGATTGATACTGCATTCCAAATGCTTACATTAAAGGATAAAGAAAAAATTGCATATGACTATTTAATACTTACTACGGGAAGTCAGCCAGCTTACATGGGTATTCCTGGATTGAAAGAATACGCAACCGGTTTTAAAAGCCTTCAGGATGCTTTAACAATTAAAGATAAAATCAAAAATCTTTGTTGCAAAGACGGCAAATGTAACAAAAAAGTGCAAGTCGTTATTGGTGGGGGAGGATTTGCCGGCACCGAACTTGCGGCCGAATTATTAACCTACAAAGACCGAATTGCAGTTCAGCATAAACTTGATAAAAATTGTCTCGAAATGACAATTATTCAAGGGAGCGATAAATTACTCAAAGAACTTGATCCAAAAGTTTCAAATATTGCAGAAAAAAGACTGGATGAACCAAACGTCCACTTTGCTTTTGGCGGGCATATTTCTCAAGTTACAAAAGATAAAATCTTAACAGATAATGGAAAATCCTATCCGTATGAAATTTTTATTTGGACTGGAGGAGTTACTCCCAATGAATTAGCTCGTAATAATAATTTGCCAGTTACCAAACGAGGTGCGCTTCTTGTCAATGAATATTTACAGATCCAAGGGTTTGAGAACATTTTTGCGGCAGGAGATAGTGCTGGGTATGTCATTGATGAAACAACGCAACGAACCGCACCCAATGTTGCACAAGTTGCAGAAGAGCAAGGGCAAACTGCCGGGAAGAACGTCGCACGGCTTTTATTGCAAGAGACGCTTGAACCCTATAAGTTTCGCCATTGGGGATATGTCGTACCATTGAAAGGTTATTTTGCGGTTGCTGAACTTGTCCATGATATTCAGTTAGCAGGTTTTTCTGGCTGGATACTCCAGCAATTAGTTTTGTTGCGATATCTTTTTGGTATTCTCCCTATCTGGCGAGCATTGGAGCGTTTTGACGAATTTGAAATGGAGATGGATAAACGATAAATGATTAGTTTTTTTCTCACACTTCTGAGACTTTTTCGAGGCTTGCGAAAGGGTTTTAAAGATCCTCAATTTCGTTCACTGGGAATTTTTGTTCTTTTTTTGCTTCTTAGTGGTACAATTTTCTATAATCAAATAGAACATTGGTCATATCTTGATGCTTTTTACTTTTCAGTCACCACGCTTACAACGGTTGGATTGGGGGATTTGGCACCTAAGACAGATCTTGGCAAAATATTTACAATTATTTATATTTTTATAGGAGTCGGTACGTTGTTGAGTTTTATTACTATTCTTGCAGCGCATACCCAGAGTCAGGATCCAATTTCTGCACATCTTGGCGGATTAAACAGAAACAACAATAAAGCGGAAGAGAAGAAAAAAGAAGATCATGATGAATGAACAAGAATTTGAGGCAATAATTCGCAAAACAATTAATGCCTTACCTCCAAATTTTAAAGAGCAATTAGAAAATGTTGAAATTACCGTAGAAGATGAACCACCAAACCCTTCACTTCTTGGACTTTACCACGGTGTTCCCAAAACTGCTCGGAACAGTTATTCTACACTTCCTGATAAAATAACTATTTATAGACTACCCTTATTGCAAATCTCTGGGACAAGAGAAGAGGCGGAGAATAATATACGAAAAACAGTTCTTCATGAAATTGGACATCATTTCGGTCTTTCAGATCAAGAACTTTATCGTCTGAAACAATTACGCTAATTTTCTTCGTTAAAAAAATCTTCCGCATCGAGTATATCTTCGTTCATTTGTTCAATGAGTGTATCGGTCGAACTAAATGTCTCATTACCTCGCAGAAATTTGTGCAGCTTTACGCTAATCCATCTTCCATACAAATCTCCTTCAAAATCCATAATATATGTTTCAACATTTACATCATTGCGTTTAAAAGTCTTTGCCGAACCAACAAAAGAGACTGCATTATATATTTTGCCATTTACGACTAGAGTAGATGCATAGATACCTTCTGGTATTTCTTTGTTCAAAGCAATATTGGCTGTTGGAAAACCCAAAGCCTTACCCTGGCTTTTTCCTTTTCTGACCTTACCACTTACTGTATATAAAATTTCCATTGCAAAATGAAGTATAACAGACATAAGATAATTATTCTTACAAAAATTAAGTACGTTAGATTGCAAAATACAGTAACCAGAGTATATAATCTCTTTAATGACCGTCAGTAATCCCACCATACAAGAACTCCTCAAAAAATACCAAGAAATTTCTTTGCTTAATCATATTAGTAGTGTACTCAATTGGGACCTCAATGTGAATTTACCATCAAAAGGCTCGCAAAACAGATCAGAGCAACTCGGCTATCTGGCAAAAACAATTACCGAGAAATGGCTTGATAAAGATTTTCGAAATATAATTGAAAAAGCGCAAACAGAAAAAGATCTTAGTAAAGAAGAACAAGGAATTGTTCGAAATATTGGATATGCGACAAAGTTTTATTACAACGTCCCAAAGAAAACTATTATTAAAAAAGAGCAGATAACATCTGAAGCATTCCCTGTATGGAAACAAGCACGCGAAGAAAATGATTTCAAAAAATTTCTTCCATACCTCACGCAGATAATAGAACTCAACCAGGAAATTGCCCACTATCTGAAATACAAAACAAATCCTTACGACGCACTACTTGATCAATATGAACCAGAATTAACAGCAGCTGAATGTCAGAAAATGTTTGATGGGCTTAAAAAAGAGTTGGTTAAACTCATGAAACGAATCAGCACAAGTAAAAACTATTTAGACAAAACTGCCTTTATAAATAAAAACTTGCATTATCCGATTGCCGATCAGAAGAAGATACTCAATTATGTCACCCATAAAATGGGTTTTGATTTTGCTTCAGGAAGACTTGATGTTTCACCGCATCCTTTTACAACTAGTCTTGGGCCCAGTGATATTCGATTGACGACAAATTATAATGTCCGGGATTTCCGAGAATCATTTACCTCAACGATGCATGAAGCAGGTCATGGAATATATGAACAACAGATCGATCCTCACTATATACAGACACCTCTTGAAGGTGGGGTTTCGCTAGGAATCCATGAATCGCTTTCACGATTTTGGGAAAATATGGTTGGAAAAAATCCTCACTTTCTTGCAAGTATTACGCCACTCTTTCAAACACTTTATAACGATCAACTTGGGACAGTTAATGAAGAAACAATTATTGCATCATTTAATCATGTGAAACCAAGTTTGGTCCGCATCACTGCTGATGAGGTAAGTTATTCGTTACATATTATTCTGAGATTTGAAATAGAAAATGAACTTATTAACGGCACATTGAAAGCAAAAGATGCCGCAGTTGCATGGAAAGAAAAATCAAAAACTTTGCTGGGCATCACACCAGAGACAGATAGAGACGGAGTCTTACAAGATGTGCACTGGACGTATGGAGCAATTGGTTATTTCCCTTCATACGCCATGGGCAATCTATATGGCGCACAATTTTTACATGCGATGAAAAAAACTGTTGATTTTGATGGACTTTTGGAACAAGGAAAATTAAAGCCTATAAAAGGTTGGTTGGATGAACACATCCACACACACGGAAGTTTGTACTTCCCGAAAGAATTACTACTGAAAGCAACTGGTGAAGAGTTGGACTATACCTATTTCTTAAAATACCTCAACAAAAAATATTCAGAAATCTATGACTTGAAATAGACTGATAAAGTGTCATTCTGGAGGGGCGACTCCACAATGTGGGTAGTGCCCTTAAACTAAAGTTTTTATTGAGGGAGCAATACTTGAAACTACTTCCGCTTACTGACTTTTATGTAGTTTTACCTAGATATATGAGCTGGATAACCTTCTATACTTTCTGCATGAAGTATGCTATTTTTTATTGCCTTGGCTAATGCATCTGATGCAGCAATACTGACAAAATCAGTTAGATCAATAGCTGATATATTTGGGAATCCTTTATCGACTGAAGCGTATAACGTGAATGGTTCTGAGGGACTATGGTTTATCTATGCAAATAACATACGTGATGATTATGTCAGTATGATGAAAGAACAAATGAGCTCTGAATGGACAGGTTTTAACAGATTTGCTGAAGAACCTTGGAGCGAAATAGAACCTTATGTTAACAAAGATGGAACTCTTGTAGATATTGGTTCCAGCATTGGCATATCTGCCTTTGAAATTGCAAGAACTTTGGGTATGCAAGGTTCGATTATTTTATTAGATCTCCAAGATCCATTACGTCAATCTACTGCGTTACGTATTATGGATTATGCGAACCTTGATAGAGAGTTTATTTCAGTACCTGAAGCAATGAGACAAATGGATGGACTTTTTGAGGATCGTAAAATTACAACACTCTTTGGCGTCGACATTGGTAATCCTCTCTCACCTGATATTGAAAATACTGCTTGCAACTCTTCATTTGTTCACTGCGCAAACACCCTTCCGTATCTTCCTCCTGATGCTATTCACCAATCGGTTCTTAATACTCTTAGTCTAACAAGCGATCAGGGAGGTGTGGTAAAATTTCATAATGATGACTCGTTGCCAGTAGATAATGTTCTTCTCTCTCTTACTCTGCAGAGATGCGGAAATCGAGTAAAAGTATTACCAAACGTAACGAGAGGGAAATTTTAACCATGAACTCAGATACAAAAACAATAATTCTTTGCATTACGGGAGGGATTGCTGCTTTTAAAGCACTAGAACTCATTAAAAACCTACGAAAAGATGGGTATGCGACTATCGTTATCATGACCAAAAGTGCTACACAAATGATCGATCCAAAAGAATTTAAGAAGGTTTCCGGTAATGATGTGTATTCTGATCTTTTTGAAGAAAATTTTGATTATAAAACTGTTCTTGCGAAGCGCCAGGTCGATCATATCCAAGTAGCTGATGCAGCGGCTCTTTTTGTTATTCTTCCAGCCACAGCAAATATCATCGCAAAAATCGCACACGGTATTGCGGATGATTTTCTTACGACATCGATTCTTGCAACAAAAGCACCTGTGCTCTTCTGCCCATCAATGAATGTAAACATGTGGACAAATCCTATCGTTCAAGAGAATCTTACCAAGATAAAACGCCAAGGCTATTATGTTATCGACCCTGATTCTGGGGCGCTTGCCTGTGGCTATGAAGGAAAAGGCAGGTTGGCTGATCTAAAAAAAATAACAGAGGAAATTCACGATCAAATGCGTAAAACAGAGGAATTAAAAGGGAAAAGGATTATTATTACAGCAGGCGGAACAATTGAGCCAATTGATGATATTCGTTTTATTACCAATCGAAGTTCGGGGAAAATGGGTGCTGCTTTGGCTGAAGCCTGTTATCAACGTGGGGCAGATGTCCTTCTTTTACAAGCAAAACATGCAGTGTCTCCACGGTTTCCTATAATACAACATACTTTTGAAACTGCAGACGAATTAGAAGCATTGATCAGAACATATTGCCCTCATTATGATATATGCTTCCATGCAGCAGCTATTTCCGATTATTCTCTTGCTTCTCAACAAAAAGGAAAATTAAGCAGTTCTCATAAACTATCGCTTGACTTGGTTCCCAGGGAAAAGACATTAACTGTAATAAAAAGGGCTAATCCATCTCTCAAATTGATTGCGTTTAAAGCTGAATGGGATGTACACGAGAAAGAATTCTCTATAATTGCCTCTAAAAAAATAAAACAATTCAATTTGGATGCTATTCTCGCAAATGATATGAGTAAAAAAAATCATGGTTTTGAAGTGGATACTAATGAGGTGTTTATTTTTCTCAAAAATGGTGAAAAGAAAAAATTTCCTTTAACTACAAAACGGGAACTTGCAGGCCAAATCATTGATTATTTTACTAGAAAAAAATTGCTATAAATTAAACCACCAACGCATGACCGTTGCGTTTTAACCATGTCCGATATTCACGATAGAGCGGATACATTTTTCTCACTGTCTCCCAAAAATCCCTTGAATGATTCATTTGTGTCAAATGGGCCAGTTCATGAGCGACGACATAATCAATAACTGGCATCGGTGCCATGATCAATTTCCAATTAAAGTTAAGCGTTTTGTTATTGCTGCATGAGCCCCAACGAGTTTCCGCACTGGTAAGATTTATAGATGTAAAAGAGAGTCCGGCTATTTTTGCATAATGATAGACGCGTTCTACAATAATTTTTCTTGCTTGCTGTTTGTACCAACTCGTCAGATAGGTTTTGATATTTGCTTTATTTGGATTGCCAAAATAAAGTTTATCACCAATTTCAATTAGCTCCTTTTGTCCTGAACGAAATGCAACTTGGTACGATTTACCTAAATACAAATATTCATTCTTATCAACAATTTGTTGTTTGCGTAGTAATAATTTTTGTTGCGTTGATCTTATCCAATCTTCTTTTTCTTTTAGAATTCTAGGCACTTGTCCTTTTAGGAAAAAATAGGGGATAGTAACTTTAATTGTTCCGTTAGCCAAAATTTGGATTCCAACAGATTTACGTTTTATAGATCGAACGATGATAATATTTTCCATAGACAGCGAAGATATTATATCATTCGATGAAAACAAGTGATAAGAATTTTTCTGATAGCAAACCTTTATAATGAGGCGCGGACAGGAATTGAACCTATGCATGGAGGATTTGCAAACCCCTGCGTTACCACTTCGCCACCGCGCCGTATAAAAAAATAATACTGTTAGTTTTGGATAAACCAAGGTGCTGGTACTTTTAAAAATATTCCGGGCATACCTTTTGGTAAAATCACATCACGTGCTCCTGTTCTTACTCCTGAAGCAATTAGGATAGCTTTAGGTGCAATCTTTTTTAAAAGAAACTGTTCTCTTCTTCTCCTTGCAACATATAAAATTGCCGCATCTTCAGAAGCTATACCTGATCTATTATGTTTTCGAGCATTGGCTAAAAGAAAGTCCACGTAACGGCTGGAAATTACCCGATCCTTCTTACCAATATCTTCTATGAGAAATGGAAGGCCATATTCATTATATAAGTCACTTAACGCATGGATGCGAATTGTTATAGGAACTTTTTTCTTTTTATAGATCGCAACTTTTTCTTCAAAAAGTTGCGTAATCTTTTCTAAATATTTTCTAGGAGCATCGTTTAGCTGTACATGATTCTGAGAAATAGTTCCATGACCATTTTGGGCAATATGCAAATCTGCTTTCATGATAGTCAGCTGACAACCTTGCCCATGAAGTAATGCCGCTTTTTCATGTAAGGCAAAGAGTATCTTAAGGAATTGTTCATCTGCAGAAGTGAGAGTTTTTTTATCTGAAGCTCCCCAAAACATAATCGTTTGAATTTGTTCTTCTCGTCTGATACTGGCTTTTATTCTCGTCCATAATGGATTACCAGATGCATTATCAGGATTTACCCATCCACCTTTGGCAAATTTCTTAAAAAGAATAACTATTTCTTTTGTTCTTTTCTGTATGTATTCGTTTTTCTGCATAGACAATTATGCTCTTCTCATAACTATATTTGTGACCGCATTTGGATTAAACCATCGCGTAATTCTTCCGGGATGTATGAGTTTATAGACTTGTGTTGCATCTTTGGGTAAAACAGTAACCGTAATGCTATGTTTATCCCGCGGTCTGTTCCCAGATAAAGTCTGGACAAGCATTGTATGTCTTATTAAATCCCTTGGTAAAGTATTGTCTGTCTGGATGATGTGATAGTATGCTCTGGCTAATGTTTCTGGATCAATATGACGAGCTTGCGGATGAAAAGCAATAATATTCGCTTTTTTGGTTTCTGCTACTGTTAAAGGAATGACACTAACATCAGATTTCTTCATAGATTTTTTCAAAACTTTGACAAATGAAATCTCAGGATATGGTATTTTCTGATCACGTTTTCTTCTTTTGTTTGCTAAATCAATTGCACCGACAATAATTTCCAAGGCATGAAGCACTGTTGGAAAGCGTCCTCCTTTTTGCAAGGGTTCCTTAGGGATTTCCAAGAGTACTTTTTTTGCTCGTGGGTTATAAAAAGCTTTTACTGTATGAGAACCACCTGCAGCTGTCTCATCCACCAAAAAAAACATCACAGCTTTTCCCAGACTTATAATATCTACTGCTTTTTCGAGTTCCTGCCTAATAAGAGACCATTGTTCTTTTTGCGTAAGATGCCGCAAAAAAATGATGATTTCCCGTAAAGATAATTTAGATGTTGGTCGTAAACCTTCAGGAATTACTTTCTCTGTACTTTCTACCTTTGATTTTGTTCTCATTTCAGAATACAGTAAATTGTAGAGGAATTTTTCATAAAATAGTCAAATTTATCATACATATTGGACACTTGACAAGTCCTAGGCTTCAGTATACGATGCATTATCGTACTATTAAATAATACACATATGGATATTGCACAAGAAATAGAAGCTATTGGATTAACAAAATGTGAGTCAGTTATGTATTTACAATTATTAAAAACAGGCCCCTTATCACCAACGGACATTGCAATGAAGACTGAACTGAAGCGACCAAATGTGTATGATGTCATTAAAAGTCTAGAAAAAAAGGGACTAATTCACTATCAATTCAATAACAAACGTCGATTAATCAGTGCCTCATCTCCCAAAAATTTACTAGAGATAGCAAAACAACGGTTTGATTTGACTAAGTCAGTAATGCCGCAACTTCTAAATTTAGACCGTGAGCAGAGTTTCCAATCACATATTACGTTTTATCAAGGGAAAATAGCAATGCAAGAACTATACAGTGGATTTGCAAAAGCAAAGAAAAAAGAAGCATGGGTTTTATGGTCACCGCAGGATATGAATAAAATGCTTGGGGAAAGTTTTGTAAAAAGGGTCATTTCAAAGCGTTTGAAGAGAAAGATTAAAATTAGATCATTACGACCCGCTGATAAAGAAAGCGAATATGAAGAACAAACACGGACAACATATGGGCGTGAACTTACCGAAGTTGCATATATCTCACCCAGTCAGACTTTTTCTCTTTCTTTGATTATCTATGATGATAAAACCGCATTTTATTCATCAAAAAAAGAAGGATTCGGTTTTTTAGTAGAGAGTCGTGAATTTACTGAAGTTATGAGGATGTTTTATGATAACCTGTGGAAACATAGTGGCAAATTAAAAAAATAAACTCCCCACATACCTCAGAAGACAACTCATAAGCCAGCCAAGAATGTGATTTAGCCTGAAAAATGTGTTATACTATACAATCATGAAACAACTTCTCGCCGTTGTCGGTGTTGTCTTTGTCATTATAAGTTTAATCGCTGTTTACTTTACGTGGACTCATGTCGATTCGGAATCAAAGAGACTTACCGCAGATATTCAATACCGTTCTTATCTTGTTGATGACAGTCTGAAAGAATCTGTGGAACCTAATTTTATTAATAAATCAAACGTTTATTTACAAAATGTGGTAGAAAGATTTTCCGACAACCAACGTCTCGCAGGTATTGCAATTGTTAATAGTTCAGGAAAACAAGTAGCCTCATCTTCGACGCTTCCAAAAGGAATGACACAAACAAAAGATACAAATCAAATAATTACTGATGCTATGGATGCTGATAAAGATAATGGAGATTTTGCGACAGAAAATGATAAGAATTTTTATATTTATGCATCGCCGCTTCATGATAAAAAAAGCGTCGTCGGAGCACTTATCATTGTACAAAATGCTGGATATATTGACACGCAGTTAACAGATATATGGATGAGTGACCTTTCGAAATTATTTATCCAGGCATTTTTACTGTCAATTGGCATTCTGCTTATTCTTCGATGGGTTATTTTTGTGCCATTACGAAATCTTGTCGAATCGTTAAGATATTCCGGACAGAGTAATGGAAAAGGCAAAACGAAACTCGGCAAAGTTTTTAACAATCCCTTTTTAGGGCCACTTATTAAAGAAGTGGGAAATATGCAACAGAGTCTGATTGATGCCAGAATTGCCGCGAGCGAAGAAGCAAAATTGCGTCTAAAGAAATTTGATTCACCATGGACAACCGAACGTTTGAAAGCATTCGTTACTGATATTTTAAAAGATCGCAAGATTTATGTTGTTTCAAATCGTGAACCATATGTCCATACCAAAGAAGGAAATACTATTGATTACCATTTTCCGGCAAGTGGTATGGTCACCGCTATTGAGCCGATTATGCAAGCAACAGGAGGTATGTGGATTGCTCAAGGAAGTGGGAATGCGGACAAACTTGTGGTGGATGAAAATGACTCAATTGGTGTTCCACCAGGAGATCCACTTTATACACTAAAACGTGTTTGGCTTACCGATGAAGAGATCAAAGGTTTTTACGATGGTTTTTCCAACGAAGGTATTTGGCCGCTTTGTCACATAGCTCATACCAGGCCTATTTTCAGAAGAGAAGACTGGAAAGAATACGTTAAAGTAAACGAAAAATTTGCCAAGATAGTTCTGAAAGAAATTAAAAATGAACAAAATCCGATAATCATTGTTCAGGATTTCCATTTTGCGCTTTTGCCCAAAATGGTTAAGGAAAAACGTCCTGATGCAACAATCGGTATGTTCTGGCATATCCCTTGGCCTAACGCTGAAGCGTTTAGTATTTGTCCCTGGAAAAAGGAATTACTTGATGGTATGTTGGGTGCAGATATTATCGGTTTTCACACACAATTGCATTGCAATAATTTCATTAGCACTGTCGGGCGCGAATTGGAAGCATTAATTGACCTTGATCAATTTACCGTCACCAAAAATAGTCATAATACAACAGTGAAACCTTTTCCAATCAGTATTGCTTTTACAAACCGATCAAGTGGACAACTAAAAATACAGGAAGAACAAAGTAGTGATGCATTAAAAAAACTAGGAGTAAAAACAGAATACATCGGTATTGGTGTTGATCGATTGGATTACACAAAAGGTATCGTTGAACGATTACATGCTCTTGAAATTTTTCTGACGAAATATCCTGCATATATTACCAAATTTACTTTTATTCAAATTTCGGCTCCGAGCCGAACGGATATTACAGATTATAAAAACTTTGCAAAAAAAGTTGAATCAGAAGTAAATCGTATTAATAACAAATTTAAAAAGAATGATTGGAGACCAATCCTCTTTTTACAAAAGCATCATAGTCACGACGATATTTATCCGTTATATCGAGCCGCAAATATTTGTTTGGTGACATCATTACATGACGGTATGAATCTCGTAGCAAAAGAATTCGTTGCTGCACGAGATGATGAAAAAGGTGTGCTTATTTTAAGTCAATTTGCTGGTGCATCAAGAGAATTACGTGATGCGTTAATTATCAATCCTTACAATGGAGAACAAACTGCTGAAGCTATTCATACGGCACTGACCATGAGAAAATCAGAACAGACAAAACGTATGAGAAGAATGAGAGATATTCTTAAAAGCTACAATATCTATCGTTGGTCTGCTGAACTCCTCAAGACCATGCTCGAATTAGGATAGTCGACTTTTCCATCATATATATTCTATCGCTCTGAAGATGATCTTGACAATTTATACTTTATAATATAAACTATTTATAGAATAAACTATAAGTTATGGAAACAAAAATAGATAAACTCATTTCATTGTCAATGCAAATTTCAAAATTTGTAACACATCAAACGAATATAACATTCGAAGAGCGTGCTGCTACGGTTTTGCAATTTCATACATTATCTTTTTTGGAGAAAACACCACAAGCAAAACTAGGCGAAGTGGCAAAACATTTGAATGCTTCTTTATCATCCACAACCCAGTTACTTGAAAGAATGCATAAATCAGGATTCATTTCTCGCATAGGGGATACAACTGATCGTCGCGTAATTCATCATGTTTTAACACAGGAAGGGAAACAAAAATTAGTCCATATGAGAGAAGCAAAAAGAAATCGAATGAAAAAATTACTGGCGAAAATAGATTCCCATGATGTGGGTGAGCTTATACGAATTCAAGAAAAAATACTCAAGAGTTTAGCGGACCAACAAAACATATGAAAACACTAACTGAAATAACACAAAAACAGAAAATAATAGTCATGATAGGCACAATGCTTGCCATGTTTTTGGCTGCGTTAGACCAAACAATTGTTGGTACGGCAATGCCAAAAATTGTGAAAGAACTCAATGGTCTCGAACATTTAAGCTGGGTATTCACCGCATACATGCTCGCCTCAACTGTCACCGTTCCACTGGCAGGGAAATTATCTGATATTTTTGGGCGTAAACTTTTCTTTTTGGGTGGGATTATCGTTTTTCTTATCGGTTCGGCACTCTCAGGACAAGCACATACCATGGGACAGCTTATTATTTTCCGTGCATTCCAAGGTATTGGAGCCGGTACAATTATGACCAATGCTTTTGCGATTATCGGTGATCTTTTCCCTCCAGCAGAACGGGGAAAGTGGCAAGGAGCAATCGGTGGAGTTTTCGGACTTGCTTCAGTTATCGGGCCACTGCTTGGTGGCTATTTAACAGATAGCGTATCGTGGCGCTGGACATTTTATATTAATATTCCTATTGGTCTGATAGCAATAGCTTTTATTTACTTCCTTATGCCAAAAATCAAATCGCATATTGAAGGAGAAAGACATATTGATTATACCGGAGCATTATTGCTCATTGTAGGATTAGTTCCATTCCTACTCGGATTAGTATGGGGTGGAAATCAGTATCCTTGGCTTTCAGGACAAATTATCGGCCTCTTTCTTATTGCCATAATTGGATTGCTTGGATTTGGATTCGTAGAAAATCGCGCGAAAGAACCGATTATTCCACTCAGTCTTTTCCATAATAAAATCTTTAGGGTCTCAGTCCTCATCACGTTCTTAACAGCAATGGGTATGTTTGGGGCAATTCTTTACATTCCATTATTTGCTCAAGGCGTGTTGGGAGTTTCAGCAACTAATTCTGGTTTTATTCTAACACCGCTTATGGTAGGTATGATTGCGGCAAGTGCTATTTCTGGACAGATTGTTTCTCGAACTGGGAGATATAAAATACTGGCAATTATTGGAACAATATTGATTACCGGAGCTATGATGTTTCTTTCCACTATTGGTACGCATACGACTTCACTGGGTTTGATGACAAGAATAATTTTCCTTGGCATTGGTCTGGGAATTACTATGCCAATCTTTAATATCGCTGTACAAAATGCATTCCCGCAAACACAGCTGGGAGTTGTTACGGCAGGAACGCAACTGTTTCGCAGCATTGGAGGAACGGTAGGGACAGCAGTCATGGGAAGTGTTTTAAATCATGGCTTAACCAACGGGGCTAAGAAGATATCGGATGATCCTTTCCTGCAGCAGATGAATAAATCCAATCATTCATTTTCATTAGATAAATTTGACGCAAATACAGCGCAAAGTTTTCTGTCCAAAGATGTACAATCACAAATTCAGATGCAACTCCATCACTTGCCACAAATGGCCCAAGCCCAAGCGCTGCAAAACTTTGCGGATTTTCTGAGTAAAATAAAAGGCATTATGGCTTCATCAATTAGTGAGGTATTTATCATTGGTTCGGGACTCATGGCTATAGCATTCTTTGCAGCGTTCTTCTTAAAAGAAATTCCTTTGAGAAAATCACAGAAGCCTTTAGGTGAAGAAGTTGGAGAAGAATTTGCAATGGAAACAAGTAATAGTTCTTACAAAAAATCATAATAATAAATCAGACCTCTGGTTCAAAATTTATAATATACATGCTAGACGTACGTTAAGAGAAATTATATAATAGAGAAAGATTTTCTGCCTAAGTCAAGAAAATTCAATGAAGAACCGCAACTTTAAAAAGAACTACTTAAAAATAACTACCTTTATTAAAAGAAGACCACTGAGCAGTTTCTTTATCACACTGGGTTTACTTTTTCTCGTCATTATTATTGGTCATGCTTTGAATCAACCAAAATCACAGAAACAAGCAGTCGTTCCGACAAAATCAGTGAAACTCTATAGCATTGGCGCATCACCCAAAGCAACCTTTCAAGCGAAAATTGAGAAAGCCGGCGTGGTCAAAATTATCGCCCAAACGAGTGGAATTGTGCAGGGTATTACTGTTACCGAAGGATCTCAAGTACTAAAAGGGCGAGAGCTTATGACGCTTTCAACAAATTACCAGGGAGGGAATGCCTTAGGTATTCAAGCAAGTATCGCTCAGAATCAATACCAAAATGTCGTTGATACCTTTGGCAAACAAAAAGATGCGATCCAAAAACAAAAAGATATCGCCAATATCACGCATGATAATTTTACCGATCAACAAGCAATCGCGAGCTCCTCAGCCAATGACACTTCCTCACTTATCAGCAGTAATGCGACTATTCTTAACTCGTTAAATCAACAACTTACAAATGACAGAAATAGTGCTACTGCATCACCGGCAGCCGTCATCGCCGAACAAGGACAAATTAATTCTCTCCAAGGAGCACAGAACCAACTTGCTGCTTCCTTAAGAAGTTTACAATCCCAAACTGACAGTAGCAAACCTGCGGGAAGACTTGCAGAAGCACAACAAAATCTGACAAATGAACAACTTGATATTCAAGATAAAGCTTTGGAGTTAAATAAAGAAGTTTCAGGATTACAAGCAGCGCTTGCACAGGTCAGTGCGGATACGATGCTACCAGCGACACCGGTAAGCGGAACAGTGCAACGAGTCTTTGTACGAATTGGACAACAAGTTTCTCCAGGAACAGAATTGGCTACAATTACAGCATCTGATGATGCGGATGATCCACAGACAATCGCAGTTGTCGATGTTCCACAGCAAATTGCCCAAAATATTTCCAAACTTGAGAACAGTGATATACATTTGGCGCATAGCGATATTCATCTTAAGCCGTATTTTGTTTCCGCAGACGCAACCGACGGTTTGCTCTACTCAATTTTCTACACGATTCCGACAGACAACGCAAAATTAGTGACCGACGGACAATACCTTAACGTCGATATACCTATCGGTTCTGTAAATACGGGTTCTACTGTTCCATTTTTACCGATTGATGCAGTATATCAAACCCAAGACGCAAATTATTTATTGCTTGATAAAAATAATAAAGCGATCTCACAGAAAGTAACATTGGGGAATGTTTTCGGAAACTTTATCGAAGTATCAAATGGATTACATTCAGGTGACCAAGTTATTTTGGACAGAAATGTCGTTGAAGGCGACAGCGTAAAAGCACAGTAAGAAACACAAACATGTATGGCAGTATTTACATCCTACTTAAAACAACTCAAGTTTGAGCCCAAACTCAAAGACTCACTGATTTCGAGATATTTACATAATCCTCGTCTTGTTATTCTGCTTGTCCTATTATCGCTTGCCTTCGGTATTGCTAGTTTCATGGCCCTTCCTCGGGTTTTAAATCCAAAAATAAATATTGCTATCGTTACTGTTTCGACGACACTACCAGGATCAGGACCTGATGACATGGAGTCATTAGTAACTATTCCTATCGAGCAGGCAGTAAGTAATGTTAAAGATATCGATACTATGACATCGACATCACAAAATTCCCAATCCACTGTTACCTTGCAATTTCTTTCCGGTGCCAATGTCGATAAGGCAACAACGGATGTTCAAAACGCAGTGCAAAGTGTCAGCAATTTGCCAAAAGATGCAACCACACCACATGTAGAAAAACTTGATTTTCAAAATACACCTGTGTGGATTTTTACCGCAACAGGTAAAGATCCTGCGTCACTCATACGGTTTGGACGGGGACTTCGAGATACACTAAAAGACGTTACATCGCTCAATACCATCACCGCAGAAGGTGTTGATAATCAAGAAATTCAAGTGACTATTAAACCTAACGCAATAGCGACGTATGGAATAAACCCTCAAGTACTTTCTCAAACAGTAACCTCAGCAATCAATTCGCAACCAGCAGGAAATATTAATACCAATCAATCATCTTTTTCTCTAACCATTGACCCAGCTATTACTACGGTCGAAGATTTACGTAATCTGAGAATTAGTCTCAATAACGGAACAAGCGTTCTTTTATCCAACATTGCAGATATAGCTATTCGTCAACAACCTGGAGTATCAGATTCGTATGTTGCAGATCCTCACACGACAACAACACAAGCGATCACCTTTAGTATATTTAAAAAGAGTTCAGTCAATATTAATACGGCAGATAAAGATGCACATGATGCAGTGCAAAAATATCTTGCGAAATATCCAGGACAATTTAAAATTACCAATGTCACAGATAGCGGAGCAATGGTTGATACCCAATTCAATGATCTTGTCCGTGACCTTATCATAACGTTTAGTTTGGTATTTCTTGTTATTCTACTCTTTCTTGGAACAAGACAAGCAATTGTGGCTGCATCTGCTATCCCGATGACTTTTCTTATCACGTTTATTGTGATGCATGCAACAGGAATTGATTTGAGTTTTATTGCCTTTTTTTCTTTACTTCTCTCGCTGGGATTGCTGGTTGATGATACGATTGTTATTATTTCTGCATTATCTGCCTATTACCGTAGCGGAAAATTTACACCAATGGAGGCAGGTCTGCTTGTCTGGCGTGATTTTAAGGCGGCTGTTTTTACGAGCACGCTGACGACTGTCTGGGCTTTTATACCACTTCTGTTAGCGACGGGCATAATAGGTGAATTTATTAAACCAATCCCAATTGTGGTGTCATCATCACTCCTTGCATCATTTGCAGTTGCGATGTTTATTACGTTGCCACTCGTTATTATTATCTTAAAACCAAATATTCCGTATCGTGTCATTGTTTTACTTAGAGCGATTCTTCTCCTTATTATTATAGGGATCTTTTTCGCCATTGCGCCAAAAGGAATATATATTATTCCGGCAATTATTCTTTTTGCACTTAATATTTTCATTTACTTTCAAGTAAGAAATGTTTTGTTTGTTCGATTGAAAGAACGTTTTATGAATTGGTTTAGACCTTCAAGAAAAAGAAGAACACAAGTGAGTAAAATTAACATACGACAATATTTCGATCAGGGAATTATAAGTTTTGATATCATCAGCGAAAAATATCGCTATGTCATAAATGCTATCCTCTCACGACAAACAAATAGGCGCAAGCTACTTTGGATGGTTATTATTTTTTCTGTATGTTCTTATTTATTATTGCCGCTCGGTTTTGTTAGAAATGAATTCTTTCCGGCAAGTGCGCAGGAATCATTTCAAATTCAACTAGAACTTCCCGCAGGAACAAATAGTGACCAAACACAAAAAGAAGCAATACGAATTCTTAATGATGTCCGAAAATTCCCAGAAGTACAATTTGCACAACTTAGTGTTGGTTCCGGAGCTGAGACAGGAAATGGGCCTGGTAGGGGAGGAAGTAATATTGCGACGATTACAGTCGTGCTTCCTGAGACAAGTAAACAAAAAATATCTTCACTAGATATCGCGCAAGAAGTCAGAGATCATTATGCGAGTTATCAACCAGGAAAGATTTCTGTAATCGAAGCAAGTGGCGGTCCACCTGCAGGTTCAGATGTCCAAATGAAGTTATTCGGAACGGATTTGGCTGCTCTTGATGGGTATGCAAACAAACTGGAAAGCTTTTTGCAAAAACAACCAGGTGTCACTAATGTCGATAAGTCAATCAAATCTGGTACCAGTAAAATTGTCTTTGTTCCTGATTATCAAAAAATGATCGACGCAGGAGTCACACAAGATCAAGTAGGACAGTGGTTAAGAACCTATGCCAGTGGTTCGACCCTTGATAGTAAAGTAAAATTGGAACAAGGCAACACACAAAACCAGGATATTGTTTTACGAACGGATACGAATCCACAAACTATTGAAGGCCTCGGCTCTATCATGGTTCCAACCACAACCGATTCCGTGCCACTCTTATCACTGGGAAATCTAACAATTAAACCAAATCCAACATTAATAACTCGTGAAGGCGGTAAACGAACAATCTCGGTAAGTGCAGGTGTCACCAAAGGTTATTCTGTATCCCAGGCAAACGCTAATCTGGAAAAATATGCGGACACACTTAATTTGCCCGACGGTTATTCTTGGTCAACAGGTGGTGCCAATCAACAAAACCAGGAATCAGTCACCTCTATTTTGCAAGCCATGGTGCTGTCATTTATGTTAATCATCATTACTATGGTTTTACAGTTCCATTCTTTTAGAAAAGCACTTATCGTTATGCTCGTTATTCCGCTTTCTGTTTCTGGAGTATTTATCGTTTTTGCAGTAACACAAACACCTTTGTCATTCCCGGCGCTTATTGGAATACTGGCACTTTTTGGAATTGTTGTTAAAAATTCTATTCTTATTGTTGATAAGATAAATCAGAATTTACACGCTGGTCTGGAATATAAAACCGCGATTATCGATGCTTCAGAAAGCCGGCTTGAACCAATTGCCTTAACGTCTTTTGCAGCTATTTTGGGGCTGATTCCGATTACCTTATCCAACGCACTCTGGCAGGGCTTGGGGGGAGCAATTATTGCAGGGCTTATGTTCTCGGGTTCTATTATGCTTTTCCTTATTCCGGTTGTTTATTATATTATTTTCAACAATAGTGAAGGTCGAGGTAAAATAACTAATTAGGAAGGTATTTTTCTACTTTCGTAAGGAGGTCATTCATATCAAAAGGCTTTGCAAGATAATCATTTGCACCGGCTTCCTCCATACAGTGCCGCAAGTTAGTATTTGCTGAAATCATAACCACAGGAATATGTTTTGTATCCGCCTCTGTTTTTAGTTTTTTACAAATTGTTCTACCATCAGCACCCGACATGCGAATATCAAGAAAAAGAAGCTGGGGGCGTAACTTTCTTAATTTGGGAACTACTACTCCATCTGCAATCGTTTCAACTTTAAAATTGTAAAGCTCCAGTACCATTCTCATCGCCTCCAGAATTGCGGGATCATCATCAGCAACAACAATAATAGGTTTATTTTTAGAAGAAGTCGGATGTAACATAGTTCTAATTGTAAGATACAAATATGAGAATTGTGTAAAGATGTTGCTACATTTTGACAACAATTGCTCACAATTGTTATTTACTCACAGCAGATTTTGATTTATAAAAAAAATAAAGTATTACCAGAAAAGTAATAATAGGAGGAACCCATCCAGGAATTGAGAAACCAAAACTATCAGTTAGCATAACACAACCAAGGAAAAAGACTGAGTACATAGCGCCGTTTTTAAGGAATTTGTATTTCTTTAAACTATCGATACTGCGAACAGTCAAACTTCGAACAATAAATGCACCTATACCATTACCAAGGATGATCAGCGGAATTGATAAAGTAAAAGCAAATGCACCAAGCACACCATCTATAGAAAATGTAGCATCAATCGCCTCCAAATAAATAATTTTATTTATATCTGACCTGGCATGTTTTGAAAGCAAACCTTTTTCTGCTTTTTCAGCATTTTCTTTAAAACCATTCGTAATAAAAAAAGATAGAGCACCGACAAAAGTACCAACTGCCATTGCGGGACGTATTTGAAAAGAAAACCACAAAAGTACTAACAAAATCACAGAAGCGACAGCATAAAACCACATGCCTTTTGACTGAATAAATCGTTCACCTCTTATTCCGAAAGCCTTGGGTTCAAGAAAAAGCCAGTGAAAAAAAAGTAAAATAAGAAATGTACCACCTCCAAGTAATAAAATAGGCGTTGATGATTCTATTGATTCGTGAATACGTGGATCCGAACTAAATGCCGCCGTAAAGGCTCCGAGCGGTCCCAGTGAAGGATTAGCAGCCCAAACAATTAGAAATGGCAATAAACCTCGTATCAAAAAAACAGCTACAAAAAAACCGTACACCATAAACCAACGTCTTCCACGTTGTGACATAGTAGAAAGAACTTGCGCATTAATAACTGCATTATCGAGACTACTGACTGTTTCGAAAAGTATTAATCCGAGGACAATAAGAATGGCTGAAAAAATATCCATAGAATCTATTATATAAAAAGCGAACAATAAGGTATACAGGGTATATTATTTTTTTTCATCTTTTGCTCCACCTCCTTTTTTTAGCTGTTCTTCTTTTTTATTGCTCATTAAATTTTTGATAAAAAAAGCAACTATAATAACTGTAGCAACACCAAAAATAAGTAAGTATCGCAAAAAATTTGTATTAAAATTCGAATTTGACTGATTTGATTTGGGGTTTGCTTCTTGATCAATGCGAAAGTCCCATGATAACGTAAAAGGCGCAAATTCATTAGGTGGATTCGGTTTACCAATTACTTGTACTTGATAAATATCTTTTTGTGGAAATGTATAGACGACATGAGCGTTACTCAAACTAGCTTTATCACTATTTTGGAATAATGGTTGAGAATAAATTTTATTACCATTTTCTTTAATTAAAAAAGTACAATCACAATTTTGCGGATCAAATTTATTTTCTTTATCTTTAAATTCAAAGAAAAAAGAAGCTTGGGAACCGGCTATTGGTTCGTCATTGGGATCGACATAGAGAACGGCTCCTATACTTTTATCAGTTGCGAGGAAATGAGCAAAAACTTGCTGAGGAATAAATAGTGAACTAAAAAGAAAAAAAGTAACGACAATAATTTTTTTCATATCCTATTATACCTCATCGCATTTTTACCGTGAAGTCCGAAGTAAATAATGCATTATCAGGATTTAATTCGACGAACCCTCGATAAATACCTGGTTTAAAAGGTCCATAAATTCCTCTCGGAAGAAAATCAACAGTTGGCCCACCATTTGCATCGGGAAGTGGCGGATTTATATCATATGGATGAACATGCACAAAATCAAACGTCTTTTCGTTAATGAGTGTCAGATGACCAAATGCGCCAAGATACGGTTTTAGGTTCTTTAGCGGCTTATTTGTTTTGGCATCCCTAATAGTAATAGAGATTTTCTGAGAACCTTGAGACAGAGCAGAAGCTTGTAATGAACCATGGTTATCAATTGCAATATTGTACGGGCCGACTGTTTTTATTTTATTACTATCTGGAGTCGCTTTTGACAAAGTCGGACTGATTGGAACACTACCAACAGGAAGAGTAAAAGCCATTTGCTGTTCTATCCCACCAAGTGGTTGAAACTGGATATAAAGATGATAAAGATCGTCTTTGGGAAATTGTGTTGTCATAACAAATTCTTGTCCGTCTTGTCTCAGTTGGGTATGATTGAAATACGTAAGGTCACTGTTTACAACAATTAAGTGCATGAACTGTGTATACAATAATTTGAAGTATGTGACTTTATTACCCGAACCCGCATCGTAGACTTGCATATGGATTGTTACGGGCTGATTGGGTTGGGGAGCAACCGGATCAGTACTCATGCTCACTGTATAGCGTTTGGTACGATCCCCATTTAATTCTGGGATGTTTGCATTTGAGGGAAGATTATAGGTAGTAGTATTAACAGAGCCACTACTCGAAAGGGATTGTTGTTGTGATTGATCCAACGCCTGTTGTGCTAAAGTTCGATGGCCTGCATGCACATCGAAAGATATTCCTGGAGTGTTTGGTGAAACCAAAGGTGTAACGACCTCACTATAAATAAATAGAACAACTCCGATAGAAAACGTGGCAATAATGAAACTTCGCAAAATTTCAGGTATTGGAGACACGGGAATCTTTTTGCGAATATAGTTATACAATCTGGGTTCTTCTAAAATTAGAAGAAAAACTAATCCGACAAATGTTATCAAAGGAACACTTTCAGACAGATCTAAATAATGGGATCCTAGTAAAACGATATGCACGAGTACCAATATCCCTCCTAAATAAATAAACCGATGCAAAAGTTTCCATTTCGGAAATGACATTTTTTCAACGGCAATATCCAGCGATGTAATTGTCAGAAAAAAGAATATGATAAGAGCAATAAAGCCAAAAAGAATTGCAAAGATGTAGTTTTGATTAAGAAAACCAAGTCCTGAAAATCCGCCTAACTGTCCAAAAAATGAAAGTAATGTATGGAGAAACGCAAAATAAAAAGTAGCAACCCCTAGGGCGCGCCGAGATTTTAGATACTGACTTTTAAAGGGAAGCCATTTAAATCGGTAACACAAAGGCCCGGCAAGCAGCGTAATATAGAGCAATACTATTGATAACAAACCATAGGTTTCTTCCAGCTCAATAATTTGAGTGAGCTGAGAAGGGTTCGTTAGGGTTACCCATAGATAAATAATCAATGAAAAAATACCACTGAATGCCAATACATAAAATCTAATGTTTTTAATGAGATTATTCATAATTTACTGTATTAAATCATCGGCATATAATCTGGATTGAGAGAATCATAGTGATACGTACACCTTTATTATACTTGAGGTGTATTGAGAATGTAAAAGATTTTCTTTTTTATACAAAAACCTTTATAATAGGGAAATGGAACTCATCCAACACATAGTTCATTTAGATAAATTTATCCAACCCTTTATTGCATCGTTTGGACCATCTATTTATGGCATTTTCTTTTTCATTATTTTTGCTGAGACAGGATTTGTCGTTACACCATTTTTACCCGGTGATTCCTTACTGTTCGTTATCGGTGCATTGGCAGGAGGAGGCCATCTGAATATTTGGATTGCTTACGTTACATTACTTGCTGCAGCAATTTTGGGTAATATGGTAAATTATTGGCTTGGCAATAGATTCGGTCATAAAGTGTTTACTCATAAGAATTCGCGATGGTTCAATCATGCAAATATTGAGAGAACACATGAATTTTTTGAGAGATACGGAGGTAAAACTATTATTATTACGCGCTTTATACCCATTATCCGCAGTTTTGCTCCATTTGTTGCTGGTATGGGTAGTATGAAATACAAAACCTTCATGATTTACAATCTTGTCGGTGGATTTTTGTGGGTGACGAGTATTACCTTTGCCGGTTACTTCTTTGGAGGAACAAAATTAGTCAAGAATAATTTCGAATATGCAGTACTCGCCATCGTCTTTATTTCCTTACTCCCAGCTATTATTGAGTATCTCCGACATAAATCTAAATCAAAAAAAAACTAGAATCTATTGTAAAATTCCTCTCCTTCGTCATTCCGGGGAGCAACGACTTCTCCAGAATCTCTCGATCAGAAATCCTTGACAAGTTTTATATTCCGTGATGAAAGTTTTGAGATGTTGTAAATATTTTCATTATTTCCCTCCACACGAGTTGGGCGACCATAAACCTCTTCCTGTATCCTCAGCTTCTTTCTGAGCATTCCTAAACTCAGATTGATATTTGTAAGGGATATTGTAGGTATATTCGTAAGCATAACCCTCTGCAATTATTATTTCATTCGCATTTGCTTTTGCATCCAACCAAACATACCGAAGTGATCGATGGTATTTATCAAAATCGCCCTGAGTCGGATCAGATTCTAAATAGACAGTTTTATTTGAAAGAAGTTGTTTAGCATACGCAGACGCCTCCTTTCCGAAGCATTGTACAGGTTTTCGAGGATCAACAGTCTCGGGTGTATTTATCCCTATAAGACGAACTTTTTTCTTTTGTCCACTCAAAATTACTTCAATAGTATCACCATCAATTACTCTGTTTACTTTTGCTTGAACACCTGGAGGAGTCATAGGGAATGTACTTGGAGAAGATACAGCGATTGAAGGGACGTTAGTCGGAATAACTGTAACTGAAATAATTTGTGTGACTTGTTGACCTAGTGTTTCTTTTTCTATGTGTTGTGAAGGCTTGTCTGCAATATTTATTATTGCATAACTTATCAGAACAAAAGTTGCCGTAAATAATAATTTGTATATTCTTGGTTTGCTCATCACTTTTTAGGATAACATAATTTATTAAGAAAAATATTAAACTAAAAAAAATTGTCATGCAAATATTGTAAGAATGTGGTATTATTCTAACTTATATTTAATTTTCGCTTTCCAAAAATTGTAAGTGCGTAAGAACAATACATGAATAAATCAAGAACATCCGTAAATGGTTTTTTTGAAACTTTAGGAATTTGGTTTGCTAAGTTTCCGCCACTACCAAAAGCTGTGCGATTATTTATCATAAAAATCATGCCCTTTATCGCGATTGCTTTTGGTCTTATGGGTATCCTCAGTTCTCTTGATGATTTCGGAGGGACGAGACTCTATGGATATGGTCAAGATTTTTTTATTACATTCTTTTCTTTAGCAGCTTCACTTCTTCTTTTATTTGCAATCCCCGGATTAAAAGAAAGAAAAATACGTGGATGGAAGTTATTATTTTGGAGTGAGGTAATCAATCTACTCTTGGAAATAGTTGCGGTTTATCAATCTTCAATCCTCCTAGCTCTTATTGGGGCGATTATATGCTTTTATCTCTTATTTCAAATCAGACCATATTATAAATAAGTGTAAAGAAACCCATTTTTCACAATTTACTTTGACCAGCGCGCAAAAATACCTGTCGAAAGTAGACGCTTTGCAGACTGCTCTTCCAATGCTAGTTCTCCCACTTCAATAGTACCTCCCAAATCAGAGACATAGTCATTTAATACATTTTCCAACATCAGGCAAGATGCGGAGATTGCATACGCATTAACTAAAATAAATAACGGTTGTTTTGATAGAATAGACCTGCAGAGTGAGAGAAGTTTGGGAAATGATTCATTGAAATCCCATTTTTCCCCACCTGGACCATGGCCATAAATCGGCGGGTCCATGATGATGCCATCATAAACAACACCACGTTTCACTTCGCGTTGCACAAATTTCATTGCATCATCAAGGATCCATCTGATCGGTTTGTCTGTTAATTTTGAAGCCATTTGATTTTCTCTTGCCCAACCGATTGTCGGACGGGAAGCATCGATATGCGTAACAGAAGCATTTACTTTTGCTGCGGCCAAACTAGCAATACCAGTATAACCGAACAAATTTAAAACTTTCGGGTTTTGTTTTTCTGCTGTTTTAAGCTTTTGGACAATCCAATCCCATTGCAGCATTTGTTCCGGGAAAACACCGGTGTGTTTGAAGGGTGAAAGTTTTGCATAGAATGATAAATCCTTATAATGCATCAGCCATTTTTCAGGAACATGATTTTTGATAATCCACTGTTTCTTCTCGCTATCGAAAATTGCATCAGCTTTTTTCCATTCAGCTGGAGACAGTCGTGGCTTCCAAATAATCTGAGGATCAGGACGAACAACTCTGTATGCACCAAATCGCTCCAAACGCAATCCATCCCCAGAATCAAGAAGTACATAGTCATCCCAACCGGGAGTACTTAATATTTTCATCACACTATTATATCACGTATAATAGAGTCATTGAAAACCGAAGGAATTGATAAATTTCTTTCTGAGAGAGGTAATATTTGGGTTGCATAATTATACCACCTGGCAAAGTCCATTAGTTTTTGCACAGTAACCAAGCATTGAACCAATTTCATC
>JBBSGT010000003.1:0-66589 GCA_038253825.1 Candidatus Levyibacteriota bacterium | reverse complement strand
CCCGGCAAAACTGCTCAGAGCCATACAGGAAATTACCGATCAGTTACTCTCCAACTGATCGGTTTCCTGCCTTGAAGTTTCACGATTTTATATGAGGCAATGATTACCGAGATTTCATGTTTCTTATTTGAGGTAATACGGTTATTCATCGAGTTAATAATTACCGCAGTTTTTTGAGGAAATACTCACTCAAGGTATCAGTTTTTACCCGTTCTTGTTTCATACTATCGCGATCCCGGACGGTAACCGCATTGTCCTCTAAAGTATCAAAATCAACCGTCACACACCAAGGTGTTCCGATTTCATCCTGAGCGAGATAGCGTTTGCCGATATTTCCTCGCGCATCAAATGTCACCATAAAGTCATTGCTTAAATCTTCAAATAATCCCCTTGCCTTATTTACCAATTCTTCTTTATTGGCAAGCAATGGAAACACGGCAATCTTGTAAGGTGCAATCTTGGGATCAATCTTTAGAACAACCCTATTTTCTTCTTCAGTATAAGCATCTGCAAGCACCATTAACATTAATCGATTAACACCCACTGCGGGTTCTATAACATGGGGAACGATTTTCCTACCAGTTTGAGGATCAACTATGGAGAGATCTTTATTCGCATATTTAATATGCTGTGTTAAATCATAATCTGTCCGGTAAGCCAAACCCCATAACTCTTTGATACCAAAGGGAAAGCTGTATTCAAGATCTTCCGTCCGTTTACTATAAAATGAACGTTCTTCATCTGTATGGGTTCTCCAGCGCAGGTTTTCTTCCTTAATACCTAGTTGCTTTGTGACAAATTCATGCATTCTCTTTTTCCAATCCTCATATAACGGCTCCCACTCTGTATCTTCCGGGTCAAAGAAATATTCAATTTCTGCTTGGTCAAATTCAATGGTCCTGAAAATAGAATTTCCTGGAGTGATTTCGTTACGGAATGATTTACCTTGTTGAGCGATACCAAAAGGTAAGCGTACACGGTTGGATGCCACAACGTTTTTAAAGTTCGTAAAGATGAGTTGCGCTGTTTCTCCCCGTAAATAACCTCGTCCTTCATCTCCTTCGACAATACCTAATTGTACGGGGAAAAGCTGATTAAATTTACGAACAGCGGTCCAATCTTGTGCTCCGCATTTAGGACAAGGGATCTTATATTCTTTAATAATTGCTTCAAGCTCTTTGGTACTAAGCCCTTCAACTTTTTTCTCCTCACCTTTTTGCTCAAAAAATTCTTCAATAATATGATCTGCTCTAAATCGACTTTTGCATTTTTTACAATCAACCATTGCATCGGCAAATCCTGCAACGTGTCCTGATGCTTCCCAAATTTTATGATGAGAAATAATACTCCCATCAAGCCCAACCATATCAGAGCGAGTTTGGACGAAGTATTTCCACCAGAGGTTTTTTATATTTCTAAGAAGTTCTGTACCGACAGGACCATAATCATACGTATTGGCAAGTCCACCGTAGATCTCAGATCCAGGGAAAATAAAGCCACGACGTTTGGCAAGCGCAACAATTTTATCCATTTGATTTGATTTCTCAGCCATGAAGCTATTATACCAGAAATCAAATGGAAGAAAACCTAAATTTATTGTAATTTTGCGAAGATGGCGTGGCTTTTTAGTTTGCGTTCGATGATGGATTCGATCATGGCATGTGTGTCAAAAATTTTTGCCAAAGCTTCGTTTTTGTTCCAATAACCTAGTTGCGAAAGTAAATTGACTTCGAAATCCTGCAAGAGCTGTGAACGAGAAGGAACAGTTAAAACTTTTTGTGACGCATCACTCACACCCATGCCGAAGGTTCCGATCATATAATCTGAAATATCAGAAACAGGATATTCCTGCATAGGGATAACTTCAGTACTTTTTGACAATTGTTCGAGTGTTTTCTTGAGCAGAAAATAGACAGTACTATTTTCCTGATTTTCAGGACACAATCCATCAATCAATTCACATATATGATAGGCAAGACCGACTTTGTGAAAATCTTGTTTTATTTGAGAAAAATCTTCCATCATTTTTGCTTCTGTCAGTGTATTAAATATAGATTTTCTATATAAATGCAAAATTGTACAGTTCAGAAGTTCAATGTGTGCAGAACGACGGCTCGTAATTCTACGCACACCAGTAGCTTTGATCGAAATTTTCCCATAGTCACGTGTGAGAACGGTCAATATTCTATCTGCTTCACCATAGTTTCTCCGTTTGATGATGATACCCTCAGTTCTGAAGTTTCTCATACAATTATCGTCATTGCGAGCAAAGCGCGGCAATCTCATAAATTGGGGATTGCACCCTTCGGGCACTTCGCACCTTGTGGGCACTTTGCTTTATAGTTCTCCTTCTCAATGACGGGAAGAATTAGAATTTAACTTCTGTTTGCTTATCAGCGGTGAGTTTGAAGTCGTCAACAGACTTTCCGTTGGTCATCATTTGATAATCGTTGTTTGTCGCACCAGGTTGCTTCTGGATCATAACTGGAAGAGGTGAACCTGATTTCAACTTAAATGGTAAGGTGTAATTTACTGTGAGTGTAGCTACACCACGTGTTCTGACTGTGATGAAACCGTCAAATACTGTTTTCCCAAGTTCGTCATAGGTTGTCATCTTCACTTGAGATCCATGATTGCTGGTTAAGACACTTCCCTGTGGTACATAGAGACGAACCCAATCACGATACAACGCGTTCAAACATAATCCTCCATCTGCCAAACTACAATCAGATGGTGGATATGGATTTTTGTAATGAATAGTTACAGTCTTGGTAATCGTACCATCACTTGCAATATTGTAACTATTATCAACAGACTCTTGCATAAAGATATTTACTTTTGCTCCTGAGAAATTTGCTTCATTGATGTGAAGATAGTCACCCTTAAAGGGTTGTATTTGCCCGGCGGCATTGAGTGCTTCAATACCTTGCTGTGCTTGATCATCATACAGATCAAACATAACATGCTTTTGGTTTGTCTGAGCAATGATCGATTGGAAAAGCGGTCCCCAATAAAGCTTTGGTGAAGAAGAAAGTGCTTTCACCATAATTGCCGAGATCAAATCACCAATCAAGCTCTTCCGTGCTGATTTGACATAATTAACTGGGCGTGAAATCGAGTTTTCAAGAGCATAGATAACTTGAGGACAATCACATCGTGGATCATTTTTCGTTGTAAACGTTTCACCACCTGCTTGTACCTGATCATCAAGAATTTTAATTGTAGATACAAGTACATTGGTATCAATTCCGATTATGCCAGAAATATCATCTTCTCTTAAACCTGCTTGATCGTACATTGACCGAAATGTTTTCATTGAGACCATAAAGTCAGGAGATATATTACTGTCACGCAAGTTAAATTCTGGAACCGTCGGGAAGTATTTCCTAATCGGCGCAGGAGCAGCTTCTTTGTTAGGAATAGAATTATCTAGCTTATAAATATCATCGGATTTTTCAAATGCGATATGCCCTTGATCAATCGTAAAGATAGCATAAGCTGTGATAAATCCTCCAGTTGGACGAAGTTCTTTATCATTTTGGAAAATCATCAGATATTTCTTTTTTTCTGTTGCACCGAGTAAGGAAGGAAGTGTTTTAATAAGCGGTTTTGCATTAGTAACGGCAATGGCACTTTGATCGGTAAGCGTATGTAAACTCGTTAGTTCAGTTTTGATTTTCTTCCCAAAAATAAAAGATGGATATCGATTTGGATCAATTTTATCAACTTCCGTTTTCATTTTGTTGAGAGAAGCTTCAATGGTATCAATCTGGGGCGTAATCTTGCCCATACTTAAAACCACTGTTTTAATACGATCCGCGGTCGATCCTGTAGCACCATTATTTACTCCCTTGAGGCCTAAGATATCCGCATATGGAGTCAGCGATTTCGCAACGGTTTGAGCACTAGCAAGTCCGTCTGCTGATGCATTTAACAAATGATCGGCATCGTTGTAATACCATGCAACAATTGGGACAATTTTTAGTGGCAGTAAGAAGTGGAAATTCCTTTGTGTATCGGCGAGGTCTTTTTGTGTTTTGGTAATTTCACTGGAAACCAAGGCGACATTTTGTTTCTTAAGCGCTTTACCAATGAGCTGGGCTTCACGATATGTTTTCAGTCCTGATTTATACGTCGCGTATGCTGGAATTGCTATCAAGATGGCAAGCAGTACGACAATTCCCAAAGCGATATAAAGCTTCCGTGGAACTTTGACTGTATTTTTTTTCTTGCGTTGTGACATAAGGACTGTTGATGAATTTTTACTTCTTGCAAAGTCAGGTGTACTCTTTGCCCTGATTCTTGTCCTGGATACATCATTATTCTGAGATACCTGATTTTGATTTTTAAACTCAATCTTGTTAAATCCTGACATTGTACATCATATATCATACCCAAGCCATTTATCACTTGTCAACTTGACAAAAAACTCGAGATACACTTAATATTACAATGCTCCTTTTCCTGATATCATAGCCCAAGGAGTCCTTAAAATGATTAAGATATCCAGCGTGATTGAATTTTTCATAGCGTAATCAGCATCCATTTGAATTCGTTTATCGAACTTCACTTCACTTCTTCCACTGACCTGCCAATACCCAGTAATCCCTGGCTTTACGGAAAGCACTTCCTGCACAAGATCTTTCGTTTGGGGGTAGTGTTGTTGTTGTTTTTCTAGTTCTTCTGGATAATACGGTCGAGGTCCCACGAGACTCATTTCTCCTTTGAAGACATTTACAAGCTGAGGGATTTCATCAAGTGAATACTTCCGAATAAACTTTCCGACGCGTGTAATTCGCGGATCATTCTTGACTTTATAATTACCGCCTTTTTGCTGTTCTTCATATGCCGCTTTAAATTTGGGATCTGTTTTTAATAGATAATACGCATTAACAATCATTGAACGGAATTTATACGGATAAAAGTATTTATTTTTTTCCCCTACTCGCTTTGGGGTATCAGCTAAAATAGGCCCGACTGAATCAAGTTTGATTGCCATAACAACAACAAAGATAATTGGTGAAAACAGAATAAGAAGAACTGAAGAAGATACAATATCGATTAATCGCTTTGTTACGGAAAAAGTTAAACTTTTATGGATCTGTGTGTAAGCCATGTTTACACTAAATGTTCGTAAGAAGTACCATCGAGACTTTTTACTAATGTTTTGATTTTTGGTACCGAATCCTTTGGACATACTAAGATAACATCCTCCATACTGACAATAACCATTTCATGCAGGTCAATACCCACAATTAATTGTTTTGTTTCGTTGTGTAAAATTGAATCACTGCAGCCTTCTAGTAAAATTTTTCCTTTTGTTACGTTTTCTTCAACTTTGTCACTCAAGGCTTCCTTCAAAGCTTCCCATGCTCCAATATCACTCCAACCAATATCAGCTGAAATAACTTGACCATCATTAGGATCCATCTTCTCAAGAATTGCATCGTCAAAAGAAATTTTTTCGAGCGTAGGATATACTTCCCCAAGAACAGCTTCATATTCAGCAGTTCCATATGCATCATGAATTTTCTTTAATTTTTTGTACATTTCAGGAGAAAATTCTTCAAACAATTTCCATAAGAAACGTGGTGTGGTTGCGAAGTATCCTAAATTCCAGGCATGTTTGCCATCTTGCGCATACTCTTTTGCTGTCTCCATATCTGGCCGATATTTAAAATGAGTAAATTCATTAACGGAAAAACCGCCAACGTTTGCGACTTCCTTGCCGTAGGCAATATAACCTAAATTCTGATTTGCAAACCGTGGTTTCTGACCAATAAAAACAATTTTATTTGGATTTTCTAGAATCAGCTTTTCAGCTGCTCGGAGCATCTTTCGAAAAATTGCTTCTTTTTTAACCAGATGATCACTTCCCCACAAAAGTACAATTGGTTCGTCAGGATTTGTTTTGACAAATTGCGCGATTACCAAACCTACTGCAGGACCGACATCCCTCATTTCAGGCTCAACGATAATATTTTTTTCAGGAAGTAATGGCAATTGATCGGTGATATGTGTGGCGTACTGATTTCCGGTTGAGATAAAAACATCTTCCCATTTAAATTCCGGGAATAATTTATGGACAGCAATTTGGAGCATCGAGCGGTCAGCGATGATTTTGCCAAACTGTTTTGGAGCATTCTTTCGGGAAAGTGGCCACAACCTGCTGCCAACACCACCTGCAAATAAAACAATATTCATACTTCTCTACTATTATAATATTAAATGACCTTATGCACAAGTTTTAAAAAGTTTTTCTCAAAATGTGCCCGATCAAATTGTTGTGCATTTTTGATCGCTAACGCTGGATCAAATTTCATTTTATTGAACTGAACAAGCGCAGCTTTGAGAGAATCTTTGGTTTGCCTATCAAAAAATAAACCTGTTTTGCCTTCTTTGATCGTTTCTAGTGCACCACCACCGCGATAGGCAATAACAGGCTTACCAAATCCTTGTGCCTCAACGACAGTGAGACCGAAATCTTCCATTGCCGGAAAAATCAAGGCACGACACTGAGAATAATATTTTTTTAGTTGTTTATCATCCACATTATCGAGGAATGTGATGGTGGGACCCGCCATTTTTTGTAATTCTTTCTTCCAACTTCCTTCGCCAATAATCTTTAACGGCAACTTCAATTCATTACATGCTTGAACTGCTAAATCGATTCTCTTGTATTTGGTAAACTTAGATAACCGGGAAACAATCAGGAAATAATCCTCTTTATTCTTTATTCTTAATTCTTTATTCTTAATAAGATCCACCGGCGGATAGACAATCATTGATTCTCTTCTATAGTAGTCTTTGATACGCTTTTTCACTTCCTGAGAAATTGCGAGATAAACATCTGGCCTGCTTGCTGCAATTTTATCCCACTTTCGTAAGTAAGAAACTATGGGCGAAGTAAAAGTTCGAAACGATTGATCTTGAAAATACTCCTCATATCCACTCCATAAATAGCGAGTGGGTGTAAGACAATAACAAATGTGTTTGGTACCGGGTGTGGTAACGATACCTTTTGCTGCTTCACTGGTTAGCGAAATCACCAAATCGTAATCTGCGAAGGAAAACCGTTCAAATGCTAACGGCATCAGAAACGGATATAATTCATGATTGCCGACAACATGAGGAAATCGCTGCAAAAAAGAAGGCTTTATGGTAATATCCTTTGCCCACGCAGCATGCTGCGGGTAATAAACAGAGGTGAATACCGGTGCCTTTGGAAATAACTTGTGAAGAGCGAGAAGGACACGTTCCGCGCCTCCCCATTTATTAATTCTATCGTAAACCAACGCTACTTTCATAAATATGTAAAGTTTCTTGTGCCATTTTCTCCCATGAAAAAGGTTCAGTTTGTTTTTCCCCTTTTTCGATGTAATGAGAAAAACTCTTTTTCTCTGTAAGAACTAGCCGTATTGTAGCATGAATTGAGGTAATTTCACGAGGGTTAAAGTAAAGAGCAGCATCTTGATAAATTTCTTTAAAAACCGGTATGTCTGAAGCAAGTACCAAACAGTCATTTTGCATCGCCTCCAGACCCGGCAGTCCAAACCCTTCCATGAGGGATGGGAAAACTAATGCTTCGGCGTGGTGATACAATCCAATTAATTCCTCATCAGTCACCCTACCCAAGAAAAGTACGCTTTTTTCTAATCCCATTTGCGTTACTTTTTCTTTCAATCGATCATAAAAATAATTGCTTTTCCCCACGAGCAAAAGCTTCACGTCAATATATTCTTTTGCGACCAATCGAAACGCTTCCACTAAACGTTCTATATTTTTGTGTGGATAAGCGTTGCCAACATAGAGAAAATATTTTTGGTTTTTGAAAACAAACGGTAACTTTTCACTTTTCACTTTTAGCTTTTTACTTAATTCATCGTCAACACCCTCATAGGTTACAGCAACTTTGTTCGGTAAAACGTTCAGATGCTTCACAATTTCTTTTTTGGTTTCTTCTGAAACTGCGATCACTTTTCGGGATTTTTTAGCAGCTTGTTTGAGAATATATTGGTATGCAAAACGTTTTGCATAATATACCGGCAGGGGTAATGTGGAAGCTTTGCCGGTGGGAAAATGATTTATGATCAAATCATGAATTGTGATAACAAACGGCTTGTTGTAAAGAATTGGTACAGAAAAGTAGGGAAAATGAACAAGATCCAAAAGTTCGTTTTCTAACACTTTATGAAAAAGGAATTGTTCATCAACCGTATGCCAGCGGATGTCAGTCTCGATGAGTTTAAATCTTTCGTTGGTAATACCTAAATCTTGTTTGGTAAAACCTTTTTGCACAAATAAAACATAATCGTTTTTTTTGTCAAACTGTTCTAATTGCCATACTAAATTACGGATATATCTACCGACACCGGTTTCATGCCACAGCCTTGCATCAATCCCAATTCTCATGCATAAAGTATAGCAGTAATAAGAGAAGAATTTTTAGTAATCAGTAAGTGTGCCTGCTTTGGCGTGTTTGTAGTAACTGTCATGGAAAGGATAATAGCTAAAAGACGCATCTTGAACCGCATCAAGATAACCAAGATAATGATCAGCAACAAAAACATAGTTTTGTTTATTCCATTCTTTCATCTTTGCTTGATCTGTTATCGTCACTCGTTCTAAATCTCGCTCAAAGGCAGTTTTATTATCATAAAGATTAATAATGCAGAGTTTTTTACAATATTCCTGTCGCAATCCCCACGCAACCTGAGTGACTGTCCCTTGAGATTTATCAGAAGAAAGATAAAGGAAATACAGATCATCAATCGGACCTGTTTGTCTTTCACCAAGTTGTGAAAAAACATTATGAGCAGGCGGAGGATAGTTGGTGGTAGGAACATAAGGCGCGTCGACTAACGGATGTGGCTTGTGATAATCAAAGAGTTGAATAAAAAAGAGAATGTATAACAAAATCATGCCAATAAATAAAAAGATGTGGGCATGGCTTATTTCGGATTTCTTGGCCTTTTGGTTTTTGAAAAGTCTCTTAGGTTTGCGCCATAAAATTATCATTACTAATTGGACAAGACAAATGAGGCCAAAAAGGAGCGCTAAGCTAGTCATATAAATATCGTACAAAATATTTGTAGCGTTAGCAAGTACGCAATTATAAATTTGTACCAGGTTTTAGAGCCGGTGTAAGTGTCAAAATAGTAATACTGGGAACTCCATCTATTTCTTCCTCAAAACCACTTACCGAATAATAACCATCTTGCGGGGAAGTTTGTAACGTGTAACCAACATGTGCTCCTTGATCATCAGTAAGTGTCAGTATCGTGCGTCCATTTACCGGAGTTGTCGTGCCACTCGTAATATAATATACTTTTGAAATTTGTTTTTTCTCTGCTGGCGGAGCCTGAACTACGGGTGATTGTTCAACGGGAACTGGCTGCGGTTGTTGCGTAGGTGCTGCTGGTGCGGTCATCTGAGGTTGGGGTGCAGCAGGTTTTGCATCTCCTCCCCGGTGGAAGAATGAGTTCAATAACCGACTTTTGTAAGCTCCTAATACCGCAACACCGAACAAGACTACAAATGCTATGTATGAAAGCACTTTACTCAATGTAAGCATAGTTGCATCAGCAACAAGCGATTTATTTGGAGTTGTCGTCGGAGAAAGTGATGGCGGTGCTGACCGATGTGTCACAAATTGCTTCATTGGAGCAGGCGATGGTAACGTCTTAGAAAGCCCACTTGAAGACGCTGAGGGCGTACTGATGAGTTGGCTCTTTAACTGTGGTGTCGGTGTCCGAACAGTTGGTGTTGGTACTTGCGCGACGGCACCAGATGCCATACTGATACTTTTGAGCAAAAGATTGTAATCTACTCCATCCACTGATCCGTCATCATTCAGGTCTGCAGCACTAGGCGCATGGCATGAGGAGGATGAAGACTTATCACCGAAGCAATCAACAAATATACTATAATCCTGAATAGTAATAGAATCATCCCCATTTAAATCCCCCACCAAAATATCTGCTGCTTGGGGTTTTTCGGCGGCAATGGTACCAGGAGTTACGTGAAAGAGCGTCCCTTGTACATCTGTTTTATTTTGTTTGATAAGGGTAAGCGGCGTCTGATTTGTTTTAAATGCTACATGGTAGGAACCAGCCGGAACATTGGCTCCCAAATCAGCACTTTGTACCACAAACTGCGTATAGGTAGCGCTTGTGGAATTGGCATCATAGTTCGCACTGGCACTTGCAGTATATGTTGGCAAAAATTTTAAATTCGAGAGCTTAACTGCAGCATCATAGATACTAAGATTAACAGCTCTTGTCGTATGGAGAGGAGTTGTCTTACCTGGGCCGATTCCGATAGCAGGCAAAGAAAACGAAAATGTGATTCCTGGCCCCAGTAATGGTGCGACCGTTGGAGATGGTGCATTCGTTGGAATAGCTGTATATGGTTGCGTAATTGCCCGGGTTACGACAATAGCAACTGTGGGCGTAGGAACCTTTATAGTCGATACTGGTGTGACTCCTACAACTTGGGGCCGTGGCGTAGGCGTAGGAGTAAAAGTGGGAGTCGGGATAGCAATCGTCGGGGCCTGACGAGTTGGAGCCGGGACTTGGGTCGGAGGAGGGGGGGGAGTGTTGGTTGGTTTGGCAGTCGGTTGGGGTGGTGGCGGAGTCGTTGGCTGAACAGAACAAACATCTCCAATGTAGTTGGGTAAGAGATACATAGCCGGATTATTAGTATGTGAAGGAGGAAGCACAGACGTGACATCAGTTCCGCAGGGATGACCTTGATGTGGATCATTACGCGTACCTTTTTCATAGACTTTTCCATTTAAGATGTAAAGGCATCGATTATCGGATTGGACTTGTTGCGGAGTAATACAAGTTTTTCCTAGACTGTAAAAATTTACAGCATAAAACAGTGCCACATTCATGATAAATACTACGATCCATAAATGTAGTCCATACTCAAAAAAGATTTTAGTAAGCTTTTTTTTGTGATGTTTGCTTATTTTAGCCATAACAGCCCGTAATTATAGTATAGCCTAAGAATTAAGAAAGTCGAATATACAAATGAAGAAATTGCTGAGAACCGATAAATTGCATACAATAAAGGTATGTTACTAAAACGAAAACTGGGCTGGCCAATTCTTCTATTGATAGCTTTTTCTCCTCTCCTGTTCTGGTATTTTGCCTTGCTTCCTTTATCAGATCGTTTTTATAGTGCGTATGGCACATTTATCAGTTTTGGGGAAATGGCAGGACTTGTTGGAATAACAATGTTTTCTCTCTCGCTTGTCCTGAGTTCTCGCATGGAAGTTTTTGAAGATTTTTTCGGTGGTATGAACAAAGTGTATATTGCCCATCACCTGCTTGGTGGTATCTCATTTATTTTCCTGCTTATCCATCCTCTCCTCTTAGCTTTTAGCCGCATTACTATTTCATGGAATACTGCCGCGTTATTTTTGTTACCTGGGCCGGATTGGTCAATAAATTTTGGCTTAACGGGATTACTGTTAATGATTTCACTATTGGTTTTGACTTTTTTTATCAAGATTCCTTATCACATTTGGCGCTTTACCCATAAATTTTTGGGTGCAGTATTTCTCATCGGTTCGATCCATGGATTTTATGTATCCAGTGATATTGCTCGATTTAAACCACTTCAAGACTATATGTTGTTCATTGTCGGCATTGGCACTGTTGCCTATCTCTATAGAACCATTGGTGGAAGATTTTTAGTCCGGAGAACCAAATATAGCGTGAGTAATGTTACGCTGGTGAAATCAAATGTCACAGAAATAGCAATGACGCCTCTTAATAAAGCCATAAAAGTTATTTCAGGACAATTTATTTATCTTTTCTTCAAATCCCAATCCGTATCCAATGAAACGCACCCTTTTTCTGTTAGCTCGGTCGCTCCTGATGGAAGTATAACGATCTCCGCAAAAGCTGAAGGTGATTACACTAAAACACTCGCAAATATTCAGGTGGGAGATATCGCTGTCATTGAAGGAGGGTTTGGAAGATTTAACTATGCGTTATACAAAAATCTTAACCAGGTTTGGATAGCAGGAGGTATTGGCATCGTGCCATTTTTGAGCATGGCGCAAAATCTTACTGATCCACAATATCATATCTTCCTTTATTATTCAGTCAGAACCCAAGATGATGCAGCATATCTGGAAAATTTGGTACAATTTAATCAGGTTAATCCGAACTTACAAATAATTCCTTTTTACACCAAAACCCAGGGACGGCTTTCAGCAGATACAATAGCTCAGACTGTCGGGGATATGACAAAGTATGATTTCTTTCTTTGTGGCCCGCCACCAATGATGAAAAGTATGAAAAACCAGTTGAAAAAATTAAAAGTAAAGGATCGCAGTATACATTCTGAGGAATTTTCGATATGATAAATAAAATAGTTGCCATTACGCTCTTGCTTTTTGCTGTAATAGTTACTTTAATTATAATTGTGGGGTTAACGCATAAATGACAAAAATAAAAGCAAAAAAAGTATCATTGAAAAAAGTATTATTTGAATACGGTCTTCATATTTGGGTTTTACTCTTTTTAGTTAATATTGTCATCTTCTATGTGGTGCAATATCATGCCAACGGACAAACCTGCCTTTCAAAGGCGCAAGTCTCATCTGACACCCGTTGTCTCTATATTCTAAGTAATAAAATCTACGAAAAAGGAAGTCGAGGCTCACCTCATCAGGGGCATCCATGTGGAAGTGATGTTACGTCTGTCGTACCGTCTTCTCATACAAGTGGCGCAACAACCTATTTAGATCCAAACTATGTCGGTGATATTTGTTCAGCAACTGCGACAAACACGACTACCAATACGACAAATACGACGACAAGTCCTGCGCCTGCTACTTCACCTGCTCCAATTGCCACAAAAGTACCATCACCATCTCCTACCGTGACTGTTGTGCCGAGTCCACAATGTCTGGGGGCTTCATGTATTTCACCTGGGGCGTCAATTGCAGCATCACCTTCCCCTATAATTCCAAATCTCTCGCTTACTCCTAGTAGTGGATCCACTAGTAATGCGACAAGTATCTTAACGCTTCTTCTTCTTTTCCTCAAAGCCTTAATCGGCATGTTCGGATTCCATTAAATTTTTTTAAAGTGTGTGGGCGGGTAGGTTATAAATTTTTGTCTTTGTGAGACAATAGTAGATAACCTACCCGCTTTTTACACATCACCCCCAAAGGTGAGAGAAATTGGTAAGGTCAGAAACCTCCTAACTGTTGCGCATGCGTCTGGTATTTTAACCAGCTGGGGTTACCGTAACGGTGACAGGAAGTGCTCCTGCGTTGTCTTCCAGACAGTTGTTGGCATCGTTGATGCGGAACGACACGACTCGGTCAAACGATGAGGACAAACCATCGAAATCATCGTAGCGTTGTACATCACCGTTGAACTTGACCAACAACATCGCATAGGGATCCCCCTGTGCGTACTTGCATGAAGGATTACCTCCCCAAACCTGTCCTTCAGGATACCCGAATGCTGCTGTCTTCCCGAGGGATCTGTAATCGACCGTCCAATACTGACCACTTTGTGGTGCAGAAATTGAATAACGGAACCCCGCAGGAATGAGTATTGCTCCTTGCCATCCACTCGTTGCTGAGACATTAATACTGTATTGCTGATTGCTCACAGTTACAGCCTCACCTTGAGGGGCGATGAAAAACAACAGTAAGACTGCTGAGAGAACTACACCTAGTGCAATTCCCGCTCGGACAAGAACTTTCTGAAAAGACACTTCTACCTCCAGATGATTTGAAAATCTGACAGATCAAAACTTGACTTCGGCCTTCAAACCAAAATTCTTCTCCTTTCTGCTAGGCAGACATATTCTCCTAGAGAGATCTTGATGATCCCTAAAGGAAGATGGGTGGTTTTAGAACCACTTGACGTAAGTAAATACCCATATAAAAACCGATCCAGCGAATATTATTATCCAACAAATTAAACTTCTAATGGACAATTTCTCCTCCTTTCTGCTAATAGTAGACATTCCTCTAGGAGAGTCATGAAGACTTCCATAAGGTTAGACTTTGCTCAGTCTGCAATGTCACTATAAGTTTTGGTAATGTGCGACAAAAACGTTTTATTAGCGACTAAAGCTGCGAAGCTATATTTATCGCAATGTAGCTATAAAACTGGCGTAATTATACCATAAAATGTCAACTTTTTCAATACTATGGGTCAATATTTAGAAGAATTCTACATAGAATATTTCTTATTATGAGATATTGTGTGTATTTACTGTTTTATATTTCTTTTGTGGAGGAAATTGATGCCTTTGTGAACAAGCCAATGGACTGTTTTGGGATAAGTGTCTTGATAATTCTTTTTGAAGAAAATCCGCATGGCATCAAATCGATGCCCCTGCATAATATTCTTTCGTTCAATATCCGCAGTCGTAATCGTATGCGATTGCTTCTTGAGACCGCTTGAAACCCCGCCATAATGCAAAATGCTCACATCAGGAATATAATAAATTTCATATCCTTTTTTCTTTATGTTGTAACAAAACTGCAAATCCTCACCGTAAAAAAAGTAATCTTCATCCCACCAACCGACCAGCTCTCCTACTTCGCGCCTGACCATCATAAAAGCCCCCACGATAGCATCAACTGTATGTACCGTGTCAAGATCTTTCCATCCTTGTGTATAGCCTGCAAACACATGACTTTTCGGAAAAACGCGTTCCAAACGAGAAAAATGTGTAAACCCATTCCAAGGCGTCGGAAAACCGCGATGTGAAGCTTCATCAATTCCTCCACTCGGAATTGCAACTTTACAAGTGACAGCACCAGCTCTCGGATGATCTCCCATAAAATCTACCAAACGAGTCAGTGTTTTTGGATACACAACTGTATCAGGATTAAGAAAAAGAATATACCTGCCAGTTGTATAGGAAATTCCTTTATTGTTCCCGGCCGCAAAGCCAATATTGCCACCGTTATCAATTGCGTGAAACGACTTGATTTTGGTTTTCGTGGCATATGCTTTGAAGGCTTCATACGAGCCGTCAGGAGATGCATTATCCGTAACGATAACTTCATACTCTCCAGAACCAACTTCCGCCGGATAGTTTTTTTCAATCGACTCGATCGATTCCAGGGTAAGTTTTTTTGTATTGTAATTAACAATAACGATTGATAAAGTTGCTTGGTTCATAAAGAGTTGTCATCCTGAAGCGAAGTGATATGATCTCAAATTCCTTTCGAATGATAACTTATTTGACACTTTCATATACTGCTTCTAATTTTTTAGCAATTTCTTTCCATGTATAATTGTTTTCGATGAGTGTTCGTCCGTTTTTACTAATTTTTTTATAAATACTTTCGTTTATGAGTAAATCCAGTGTTTTACTGGCCAATTCTTCAGGAGTACCACCAACCATAATATCCTGTTGATCGTTAGCTTCCAGAGCATTTGCACTGAGATTCATAGTCACCACAGGTGTACCACAAGACATTGATTCAAGAATTTTATAACTAGTTCCTCCACCAACCCGAATCGGTGCGAGCAAAACCGCTGCCTCCTGAAAAATCTTCTCCGTTGGTTTGGCAGAGCTTTCTTGATCAAACAGTACATCGTGATCATTACTCAAACCTCTAATCGAATCAGGAATATTCCGCCCGACAATCCACAATTTAATGTCATCCTGAGCATTAGCCAAGGATCTCTTAGCTCCTGTGGGATTCTTCACTTCGTTTGGAATGACATTTTGAAGTTGTTTCTTAATCTGCGGCCAAACCTCATTAATAATAAACTTCACCGTATCCTGATTTTGAATCCACGTAAAATCTCCTATAAAAAGAATCCTTTTTTCTTTTTGCGCAAAACTCTTCTTTATATTTTTGTAAAAAAACTGATCGGTATTGACACCATTGGAAACCAGAAATGGATGTCTTCCCTCTTTTTCCATTACCCGTTTGTCTTCATTTGAGACCGCCACCAAAGCGCTTGCTTCATGCCAAAACATTTCTTCTTCAGCTTTTATCTTTCTAATATCCATCGCCAAAAGTGAACGGAATGGAGCCGGAGCGCGATTTCTAAATTTTTCGTAAACTGTATATTCGATATTGTGTTCCACCAAGACTATGGGGAGAGACGTTTGGGGCAGATTTTGCATTACATAAAATGTTTCAACATGAATGACATCAAATTTTTCCTGTGCCATAATCTCTGCCAATTTCTTTTTCATTTCCGAAAGCGTGTGACCGGTTGAAAGAAAGGAATTATGGGAAGATGCGGATTTTACGACGTTACTCATACTCCATTGCTTCTTTCTTGGAACAGTAATTACATGTTTGCATATCTTTTCAAGCTCTTTGATATCTTCCTTTGATTGGTGCGAACGCATTTCACAAACCAGTGTTATTTCATGCCGAGCCGACAATTCTTTCAGCAGATTATAGAGTCTGACTTGACCACCAGAAAAAAGGGGGTAAGGAAGATAAGATGAAACGACTAATATTTTCACATCTAAAGTATATAGCTTTCTCACATACCTGTCCAGGTTTGGTATTTAATGAGTTACTAAAAACTTTTCTACTTCAGGTAACTCAGCAAATTTATTTTCACTTACTTTGATTGCAGCACATGCATTGGCAAATCGAGCACATTCCTCAAGCGATTTACTAACTAAATATTGGGAAACGAATCCAGCATTGAACGTGTCTCCAGCCCCTACTGTTGTTATGGGTATAACAGTAAACCCTGGGATGATTATATCTTCAGTGCTTGATTTTATTCGACAGCCTTTCGCACCCATCTTTACGACAATTAATTTCGTGCCTTTATTGATTACTTTCTCTAGTGCTGTGTCCAAGTTTTCCTCTTGCGCAACTTGTTTTATTTCCTCCTCATTGGGCAAATAACAATCAACATATTGAAATGACTCTAACAGCATTTCTCTTTTTATATTCTGTTCATTGACAGGAAAACGATTGGGGTCAATAATGATTTTTATCCCTTTTTTATGGAGTTCATGGAAAAGTATAGGAAATTTGTCTAACACTTTTTCTTGTTTTGCAGTTCCACCGAAATAGACTGCATCTGTTTGATTAAAAAGAGGATGGGCTAGGTCTATCTGGTCTGCATCTAAATGGCGACTTGCATTGCCCCAATGAAAACTTACAAACTCTCCATCGGTAAGTACGACATTAAAGGCAATACTTGTTTGATCTTCGGGAGCTGTTGTGACTAAATCAGCACTGATATGCTTTTCTTGTAACAAATTTTTTATTTCCTGCCCTTCCTCATCATCGCCAACTCTTCCTAAAAAAGCTGTCGATAATCCTAGGTTTTGAGCTTGCATCGCAAAATTTACCGCTGATCCTCCTAGCACTTTTTCACTTTTTTCTGCAAAATATTCTTTGCCTACAGTAAGAGCTTTTTGTCCTCCGGTATCAACCTTGAAGATATTATTATCTAGATAAATGTTACCAATCGTAATAAGCTTTTTCATTTTTGTGGTGGATTTTCAATTGGACCTTTGCATTTTGTTAAATTAATAATAACAAATTTTGGATTTTTTGTGACAACTGAGCATTTTTTTAGCCAATAGTTAGTCGTATCATCGTAGTTAACTGAAACGAGGTATTGTGCACCATCATGAATCCATTTCGGGATATCTGTCCCACCGATCGGCCATCCGTGGCGGTTAGTCAGATATAAAAATGACGAATCATTATCATATGGTGCAATGACTTTCGCATCTTTTGGCAACATTTTATCTACTGCTTGACCTGCCTCTACTATCTCGGGATGATTGATGTTGTAATAACCACGCACTTCAAACCACCCAAACGCCAACATCAATAAAAGCAAGGCAAGCGCCACACCAACATTGATCACGCGATGATACCAACGCAGTCCGTACTCGAGGAGAAATTCAATTCCTTTACCGATGAGGATTGCACCAATAGGAACGATTGGCATCTGATAATAATCATGTGTCACATTCCCTTTGGCGATCACGACAAAAAAGATAAGGACAGCAGCCAACCAACTATAATAGAATAATCCCTCGCGTTCATTATTGCCTTTGATAATACCCAGCCAAAAAAGTACAAAGCCTCCCGTGGCAAAGATGAGCCGATTCATACGATCGTAAATGAGCCAGTGGAAGTAGGCACCGGTGAAACGAATATTGCCTTGATTAAAAAGCCATGCTGTACCAAACTGACCTTGCGGATACATATCTATATGATGTTTCCATAAGAGATAAGGTACGAAACCAATAATTGCAAAAAGATACAATTCTGGACGAAGGAAAAGCCGATGTTTCCATTTTCGTAGCATAAGATAAGCAATGGGCAAAAGAAGGACTAAGCCATATGGTTTTGTCAAAATCGTAATGGCATAAGCAGCGCCTGCAAGAATTGCCCACCACCATTTACTTGTCCTTATCCAAAGCGTTATGAGATAAAGAGAAAGAATTGAAAATGTAATATGCATCGGATCAGGCATGGTAACTCTCCCGTAATAGACGTTATATGGAAGAAACGCAAAGACAAATGCTGCAACCAATGCAACTTTTTCGGAAGAGTACTGTTTGACCAAAAGATAAAGAAAAACTATTCCAAGAGAAGAAAAGAAAATGCTGACGAGTCTTCCCCACTCTTCAATAGTAAAATGACCAAAAATCGTATAGCCATAATAGGTAATGATGTTATATATTGGGAATTCTGCAAAGAAATATCGGTTTGGATCAGGAAGTTGCGCATCGTTGAGGGCATGGAATGAATCAAACTGGGGAAAAAGTGGATTAAACCCGTCTTTCACGAAATTACGGGTAACTGCTGCTGTATCTGCTTGCCGCCAACTATGCCAATCAGCAATCGGATTATTGAAGGCATGAAAGCGAAGTGCAGCACCACCAACAAAAAACAAAGCTATAATTGCGATTTGAAAGAGTAGTTTGTATTTCGCTACTTTTTTTATAAACTCATGCATGATTTTACTATTATAGCAAATAAGTTACCTAACCTGCTGAATACTCCCATTTTTATCAAAATCAAAGATATAGTTATTATCTGTATTACCACTATTTGCAGCCGTCATCGCATCCTCAAGAGAATTCACTTGTACAACATGGGGTAATTTATCTCGATAAATAATCCACAACCCGTCATTAAGCCCAACAGGAAATACCCACACACCGTTTTCCTGCACAGGTGTATTAACAAAATAGAGATTAGTCTCTTGTCCTAAACCTGCGTAATTTTTTCTAAAAAAGAGGAGGGTGTTTTGCGTTATGTAACCGGCATTTTCCCACTTGTTTTGTTCTTGACGCAAATTCACAATAGAGATAAACGACAAACCAATGGTAACAACAATCAACAAACTCGTCACATATTTTGGTTGTTTTAACCAATGTATGAAGAGTAATTTTAAAATAGAAACCAACGCCAATGTGTATCCAGCAGAAGCTAAATACAAATACCTCGGTGCAATATTACCCAGTGGTAAGAACGGCAATAAGGAAATAAATGCAAAGACTATGCAAAATAAAATAATGTGTATATCCTTATTATGGATCATTGCCTTTGCTGACCTTCGGTATGTATAGATAGCCCACATGAGTAATCCAATAATGACAAGAATAACAAAGGAAACGAAAATCCAGTCTGAGCGTAAACTATCACGAACTGTATTATAGAAAGACAAAAAGGATGGTCCACCAAGATACATACCTGTATAGCCCAAGAAGTTTCCGATCATGTTTGGGATAAATCGACTGAGATGATAACTGTAGTCGCCACCACCTGAAAAAGCATGCGAAACAAATCGCATAACGAAATATAAAACGAGTAAAATCACAAAAGGAATGTAGGAGTATACAATGCGAATATTTCTTTTTGGTTTGAGAATAAAGATATCGAGTGTCATGAGTATTAATGGGGTGATTACGGCAATTTCATAAGTGACGAATGCAAGTGCCGCAAAAAGAATTGCCAGGATATAGCCGACTATTGAATTATTTTCTCTGAATTTAATGTAAGTAAGCATCATAAAGATAATAAATAATGCCCCCAGCTCAACAGAAATTGTTGAGAACCAAAATACATTTTCCGTATGTGCAGGAAGGAGTACAAATAAGACAGCTGTCAGAGTACCGATTAATTTACTTCGCGATATTTTTTTAGCTAAGAAAAAGACACCAACACTTGTCACAAAGTGAAGCAACAAAATGAAAATGTGGTATCCCTGTGGAAGGAAGGAGAAAATCGTATAGAGGAAATAAACAATGATTTTATCCAGAGGTCGATAGAAAAAGTCCGGCAAATATACAAAGTATTTCATAAGATCCGACGGTACCGCCGTTGCAGCCCATTTTAGCCAACTATAGTCATCAGCTACGAAGAAGTTATTGATTGACGAACCAAAAATGGTAAATACAAGAACAAATAAATATATGATAATCAAGGTATTGGAGGTTAAAAATATGAGAAGCTCTTTTTTATAATTAATTGCTTTTTTGTGATAAAGTTTCGCTGCTCCCAAAGCAATACCCAAAAGAATCCACAGTGGTTCCGCAACTTTTGAGGCTTCAAAGACATCAATCAATACTGCATTAATTAAAAGACCGATAACGCCTCCAGCCAGTCCAAACAAGAAGGCTTGCGTAACTCGATCTTCAACAGAATGTGCAACCTCTTTGAGAAAGATGCCAAATATTACGAATATAAAAAGGAATGCTAGGAATCCTGCAAGCCCTGTTTCTCCCAAGGCGCGGAGATAATCATTATCGGATGCAAGCGTTAAAGAAGAATAGCCTGTTCCGAAAACTGGACTGTACAAGAAGGCATTCCAGTCTCGTGGCCATTCTGCTTGAAAACGCGTAGTAGAAGAAATATCAAGCGCATATGCTTTTTTCAACAAGAATGAACCGGACACAGTTGAGATGCTGCCATTTGCCTGTAATGACGCTAAATCTTCAGCAGTAAGAACTTGACTACTGCCGCTTGCTAAACTACTGTCATTTCCAATCGTCACAGTACCAGGGGCGGGTGTCTGAGGCTTTTTATTGGCATTTTTCTGTTGTGTCGTACTTATAATCTTTTGAATATCCTGATCAGAAGTGGTAGAACCCGGTTGTATTTGAACAACCTGTACCGGTTGAATCGTCTTCGCGAAACGCTGCAAGGTAGCATTACTTAGGAAAAAGAGAATACCGATACTAGCAAGCAAAACAGGAATAATCCATAGTTTCTTTTTCCAAAGAATCAACATACTGATAGCACCCAAAACATATGCTGCAAAAGAAGTTCGTGATGATGTGAAATTAAGCAATTCTAGTCCCAAAACGACAAGAATGGCAAATGGAATCTTGATATACCAACGTCTGACAACAATAAAAAGCGCAATAAAAATAGGTATAACAAGAACTAAATATGCTGCCAAATCATAATGTCCCCCAAAGGTAGAACTAATACGTGACAACGAATCAAGACATAAAGGCGTCCCCTTTGCAAACTCTTCATTTCCTGTTAGGAAAGCCGGGAAACAAAATTGGTGATGTTTAAAAAACTCTGGAAAGAAATTCCAAATTAGCGGATAGAACTTCTGTCCGAATCCGTAACAGATAATCAAAGAGAGTGTAATAGCAAGCGTTGTGAGATAAAACCTCACATCTCTTTGATTACGGACAGTAGAAAATGCCACGAAGAACAAAATCATATACTCTATTCTCCGCAAGAACTCGAGCCAGGCTATACTTGGGAAAAATTCAATAGGTAAACCAGGGATGACGAAAGCTATACAATAGACAAGAGAAATCGCCCCGACAATCCAATAGATCACAAGCGCGTATCCTTCGGGTCTCGGCAAGGCGATTTTTCTTCTGAGTAATTGGATTAAGCAAATAAATACTAAGAATAAAATAAGAAAATCTTCCAATCTGACATACACCCATGTGTGTGGGACATGGACGCTTGGGAGTTTTGGGTAGAGCGCGGTAAATAAAATAGCAAATGCTACTCCAAATCGCAGCAAGTTATCATCAAGTAACTTTAAAAGCTTTTTCATAAGTTTGGACTAAGTAGGAATTGCGGAGCAGTCGTCCAATTCCTATTAATGCAACTGCTTTTATACGCAGAAGCGATTGTAAATAAAGATACTCACCGTGCGTGCGGTGCTTCTTATAGAAGTATAATAGATTTGCATAGATATTTACAATGGCAAAAGCGCGATTTGAGCTTCCTGTTTCTTCATGGAGAACATGCACAGAAGGATAAAAGAAGGTTTTGTAGCCGTTTAGCTTGGCGCGATAACATAATTCCATATCCTCTGTATACATAAAGATTTTTTCATCAAATCCATGCAGCTTTTTGAATACGGCATTTCTGATCATTAGTAACCCCCCTTTAACCCAATCCACTTCTGCAATTTTTTCGGGATTTTTATCAATGATGTCATATTTTTGCAAACCTAACATAAGAAGTGTCACTTGTGTCGGCATATAAAACTTTCCAACCGATGGTTGGTCCGAACCATCTACATTACTCAGTTTGCCTCCAAGAATCGACACTTCACTGTGAGACTGCATATACTGCATCATATCCCAAATTCCCCGATCTTTTACAATCGTGTCGTTGTTTAAAAAGAGATAGTATTCCCCTTTTGCCTCCTCAGCTCCTTTATTAACACCTTTACTAAATCCATCATTGGTCTTATTTTCGATTAACAGACAATTTTTGTAGTCGTTCTGTTTTATCGCACTCTTTAACTCCTGAACCGATCCATCACCTGAAGCATTATCTACCAAAATAATTTCTAATAGATTATCGCTAAATTCATTCCTAAAGTGTTCATACAATGATTGCATACACGCAATTGTTAAATGAGATTTATTAAAATTTAAGAGAATAATAGAAAGCAACATAATAAAAGCTAGAAGATAAACTAAAAGCTAAAAAAATACCTGTTTTCCGTTTTATACTTTTAGCTTTATCTGAACCAGGCAGCCCTTCCCAATTGATAATGCAGTTCTTCTTTTTTCCGTTCACCGATTACTTTGGCTGGAACACCACCCACAATTGCAAACGGTTCGACACTTTTTGTCACAACTGCTCCTGCAGCTACGACTGCTCCTCTTCCTAAGGTGACTCCGGGCAAAATAATTGCACGTGGTCCAATAAAAACATAATCGTCAATCACAACTTCTTCACAAACTGCATGAAAATCTGCACTCTGGATATCATGCTGGCAATTGTAAATCATCACTTCTGACGCTATATCTATATGATTACCGATACGCAGATAGGCGCGCCCATCCAATACAACACCTTCACCAATTATTGAATCATTGCCGATTCGAATTTGTCCAGGGTTATAAAATCTTGCACCGGTATGAATAGTTGATCCGTCACCAATATGCATTCCGGTCAATCGATAAAAAAAGCGTCTCACATGATGCGAGGGAAACCAACCAATGACATGTAAAAGAAATACAGTCAACTCCAGCCCCACCGTGCCTGCCCTATTTTTCCCTTTGGATATAAATTGTTCTTTGGACATTTTCTCATTCAATAAATTTCTCATAACATTAACCTTTTTATTTTTTAGCTCCGACTTCTTGTAAAACCTCTAGCGTTTCTTTGGCTGCTTTTTTCCAACTAAATTTCTTCACCTGTTTTTTCCCTTTTTCAATCAAATCCTCTCTCATCTTCTTATCCGTTACGAGCAACGTAATCTTTTCCACGATATCATCAACATTTTTAGGATCTACATAGAGTGCAGCATCCCCACCAGCCTCAGGCATACTGGAAACGTTACTTGTAATAACCGGACAACCACGTTGCATTGCTTCGATAACGGGCAAACCAAATCCTTCATAGAGACTAGGAAGGACATAGCAAAGCGCATGTTTATAAAAAATATTAAGCTCATCATCTTGGATTCCCTCAAGAAATTTAACACGGTCTGAAATACCAAACTTCTCCGGTGCCGCCAAAATTTCTTCATAAAGCCATCCTTTTCGACCAATGATTACTAAGTCTAATGGCTTATCTTGCAGTTTTTCTTGGCTAACTTTCGCGAATGCTTCGATTAAACGAGCAATATTTTTGCGTGGTTGTAACGTGCCGACAAAGAGGACGTAGTTATCAGAGATATCGTATTTTGCTTGTAACTGATTCATACCAAAAACATGTGGTTCAAGAGATGCAATCTCTTTTATTCCCGGATAAATCGTCTTCACCTTTTCCGGAGATGAACCATATATTTTTATTATATCATCTCTGCTTGAGTCACTAATTGTCAAAACTCGTTTAGCATTATGTACTGAGTATTTTGTCCAATTTTTGAGCTGATACAAATCTGCTTGGTTAAAAAGCTCCGGAAAATGCTCGTATGCAACGTCCATTATTGAAACTACTGTAGGCACAGGTGAAAAACGAGGCGCATAGTGTGTCATGCTAAAGAAGATATCAGGCCGAGGCCGATGAAAGTACAGATCAAGAGGTAAACGCCATTGTGTCCATAGTTTGCCTGGTTTAACAATGCGATATGCAAAGTTCTTACTTGTTTTCGGCATGTGATCAAGCGGTTCATCTTTTAAGTAGACAACAAATTTGAGGCCGCGGTCACGATATTTTTCGCTCACAAACTGCACCAACAATTGATAAGCATATTCACTAATGCCCACTCGTTTTCTCACATTTGCTTCATTCCCATCAATTCCAATTATCATATTTTTCTATTCTCTCTCATCCTGGAGCAAAGCGGTAGGATTTCAAACAACTTCTACACTCCCGGATAAACAACCGCTAGCCGATCTTTTTCAATTCCCAAAATATCTTCCGCATCTCGCTTCGTCGCTTCTGAGACACATAAAATCATAGCAGATTCTTTCTTTACCCATTCCAATTTTTTCTTTTGAGTTGCAATAATCTGCGCTGCCGTCTCTTGTGGACATTTATAGATAATCAGATCATAAAGAATAGTCATCTTTTTCGCTTTCTTCACTGGTGGTTCTGTCCAATCTGAAGTTATAAAGACATCAACATCACCAATAAGTATTTCAATCGGCATAACATGCAATTTATTCCAGAGGATATTCAGCAATGTAGGAGGGAATTTAAATCGTTTAATCGAAACATTGGGCTTTGATTGAAAATTGACATTGGGAAATTGAAAATTATTTCTCATAGATGAGAAAAAGAGAATATACTCATTTTCAGTATCAACTTCCAATAAATGCTCAACAAGGCACCTTAGATAGTTCGCAACACCAGTTCTTTCATAGGCAAGTTGGGATATGTCGATACCGATTTTCATAATGCAATTTCACATTTTATTGTAGCATAATGCTCATCAAGCTTTTACCATATCGCTTGCATATTTGAGAGGAAAATGAGCCTCTTCATTCTTTGAAGAACCAGTGGTATGGGAAATATTAATCATAAGATCTGCAAGAAAACCGGTAAAGAATGTTTGTAAACCAGCAATTATACATAACATACTCAAAACCAAAGCTGGTCTTCGAGAAATTGTATGTCCGGTAAAATGTAAATAGGATAAGTCCAGAAGGATGATCAAACCAATGAGCACTAATAAACCTCCCACAATACCGAAAAAATGCAAAGGTCTTTTACTATACTTTACTAAAAATATCATTGTAAAAAGATCAGGCAAATTTTTCCAGACTTTGGAAAAACCATATTTGGAGTGTCCAAATTTTCGTACATCATGTTCGACAACTACCTCATCAACGACATAACCATTTTCATAAAGTAGCAACGGAATAAATCGGTAAAGTCCCCCATAAATGTGGAGACTCCTCGCAGCTTCTGTGGTAAAGAGTTTAAAACCACAATCAATGTCATGGAGATGGAGACCAAACAATTTCCAGATAATCCAGTTAAATAATTTGGAAATGACAACCATCTTTGATTTATCTTTTCGATTTTTTCTCCATCCGCATACGACATCTGCACCTTCATTATGTTTGGCGATGAATTTTTCGATCTGTGTAGGTTTATCTTGGAGATCTGCATCCATGGTAATGACAATATCACCTTTCACACACGAAAAGCCATAGGCGAGCGCATCCGCTTTGCCACGATTTCTTTTGAAAGAAAAGACTCGGATATGGTGATTCTGGTGAACAAAAGATTTGAGAATTTCCAAAGTATTATCAGTAGAACCATCGTCAATGAAGATTATTTCGTAGTCTTTATCTACCCCAGGCATGACTTTCATCATTTCATCATAAAATGCCTGAATTCCTTCACCTTCATTGCACGCAGGGACAATAACACTAATCATACCGATAATTGTACCATGTTGTCTCCGAAAACAACAAATCTATTTATCGAAAAATAGTGGGAAAAGGAGCAAACGGTTCAAAAGAAAAGATTATTAACCTCTTTCTCTTTATCTAAAGTGTATTATATCCAATAAAGCTGGATCTATAGGTGCAGCAATCTCTTTTCCAGTAAGAAGATATTTTTCAATTTTATAACTGTTTGGATACGTATACGAACTTAATAGTTTTCCCTCGAAGGTTACCTTATCTTTTTTCCAATTATCATAGTCGTGAGCCAAATCAGTACGGCTAGACGGTATAGGTTCTACGACAACATAGGTAATTCTTTGTTTTTGGAATAAAGTAGCATTTTTATTAGGATATTCACTTTTTGTATATTCATAAGCATATTTTTGTTTATAACCAAATACATCAGGAGCATAGATAAGATAACCAAAACTAGTATCGTTTGAAGTAAAAATCTTCAAAGCAATGTTATGCTGAAACTGCCAAGAGGTATCTACTCGATTAATATTATTCGTTGTTTCTGAGATATAGGATATACTGCTTATCAATTGCAATATTGGAATTATTATTATCAATGCAATAAAAAACTTTTTCTCATGATAAAGTAAATTTGATGAGAATAATAAAAATAATAATGTGAGTAATGGATATATAAAAAATGAGAGCAGATTACCATTTTGAAGTAGAGAAATAGTATAAAAGCCCAGATAAAAATATATAAATAACAAGTACAAGTAACGATATTGGTCAGCTTTTGCGCTAATTCTTTTCCCTAAGAAGAAGGCAATGATGTATGAAAGTAATAAATTTAATGCAGACAGTTGTCCTTGGAAAAAGAATAATTGGAAAGTCATAAGTTCAATTCTATTGGAAAGTCTGTTATAAAAACTAAATTGAGGAGCACTTGTATGACCAGAAAAACTATTTATTATCGAATGTAGTTGTTCAAAGTTATGCCTTAAATCAAAGAGTATAAAAGTAGATAAAGGCAATAGTACTATAAGAAAAGCAAGGGTATGGAAGTATTTTCTATTTCTAATAATCAAATAAAGCGTTAGTAGCGTTGAAAGTATAAGAAAGGGTATGCCAATTGCCATTTGGAATTGGATCATCAAACCCACCAACAATAAACTGATTGCTAAATATGATAATCTCTTGAATTTATAATAAGATGAAAAGAAAAACAAAAATAGCGGCAATAAGAACATTGCTCCATCAGGATTAAAAAGGCCATTGGAATGATATATCATTACTGAAGATAACAACGTTACATAGAGGATTCCTACAGATTTATTAAATAGTTTAGTTGCAATGATAAAACTTACTAGTAAAAAAATTAGTGTAAGAAAGAACCAAAACCAGCCAACTACTAATGGATTTCCATGACCAATTATATATGCTGGATAATTCAAGTAAAGCCATAAAGGACCATGAAATAAGCCTTGTATGCCATCTGCTCGTGGCCCAATTAAAATAATTTTCTTTTGTGTTATCTCATTAAAAAGTAAGAAATCTCTTGCAATGTCAGAGTTATAGATGATATCTTTATGAAAGACTGTCCAAGCGTTGAGGATAATATTTATCCCAATGAGTACAAGAGCAATGATCCTGCTCTTCTTGTAAAATAATGCCGGTATTCTTTTATACATTATCAATTATTATATCGCATCTTATCGAAAAAAGTGTTTTTTAAATCTGGGATATTGACTACGTATGTAGATACAACATGCTATCTTTTCGATATGATATGAGTAAATAGGTTATATTTTTCTCAATTGCATCGCGAAAATTAAATCTGTACTCATTTTCCAGCAAGAATTGAACAAACTCAAATTTTTAATTATTTTTGCTTATATAGTAACAAGAATATTGCTACTATCAAAAATCCCGCGGCATACATAACAAGCCGTTCTGCAGTGAAAAAAACGAGAAAATGAAATAACGGAATTGCCAGAACAAAACAGGCAAGCGCTGTCATGAGTAAATACTTTGGATTTCTTCTCCAAAGAAAAAGTAATAATATTATAATAAATGCTATGTCTTGTGGTTTCATTTTCGTTTTAAATAAAACAATAGATAGAACGATATAACTAAAGAAACTACTGTGACAATCACACCAGAAAGTATCCATCTCTGTGACTGATAGGTTACCTCAAGATTATAATTACCGTCTTTTGGTATATTAAAACTATTTATAATATTTTTATACTTCGTAGATTGAATGATCTCATCATTGATTGTTGCTACCCAATGCTGATCGTAACTCTCCGCAAAAATTAACGTATCATCCTTCTTTGCATTCTTAACTGATACTTTGAAATCCACAGGCGTTACCATAGTATTTGTTACTTGCATAGTTTTATCAGGAGACCAAAAGTGGTTCTTGTAACTAACTAACGCAAATACTTTAATTCTTCCAAATCCTTTGACCTCATGCAACCATTTTATTTTGCGAAGAGTTGCATATGTATTTTGATAAAGTTCTTCAGAATAGTAACGGCTCTGTAGAAAAATCTCTTTCTCTGAATCATCTGGAACAATTATATAACGCACACCTAAATCCTCCACTGTCTCTTCTGTTTTATTTTGTTGAAACATTGATAATAATTTCTCATGATCATAAATTTTAAAAAGATCCTGAGCAGAAACTGATGGATGGATTAGAGATGAATAACCATATCGCTGCGTCGTTGGAAACCACAAAGTTCTGTAAAACATATTTGAACCTTGTTCACTCCGAGCTAGGATTTGATAATTTGTAGGGACACTATGGTGTGCTAACGTACCGGTAAGCTGCCCCAATAATGCAGCACGAATAAGAAACAATAAATAACCAATTGTTATGAGTAAAAAAAGTTTCTGAAAATGCACAACTGAAAGCTTCTTAAGTTCTTTCATGCATTCATATATTTTCCAAATCGTATATGGAATAAGAATTGAATAGGAAATTGCAACTAACGTGTACCATTTTGTCGGATCACGAAACATAGAAAATCCAGGAAAATGATTAAATAACCAAAGATAAATAAAGCCAAAAGGATCAGTACTTCCTTTCGCTAAAAATGCTCCTAGTAAACCAATTAACGCAAAATAAATAACAAAATTTGATTCGTCTTTTTTCTTTTTAGAGATAAATAATAGTGAAGTAAATGCCAAAAGTGGGATGATCAGAAACTCAGGTTTCATAAAGCTAACTTTACCAAAAATATTTTCTGGCCAATTAGGGTGAAGTAACGAAATAGTATTTTCAAATCTCGCAAAGCTAAAAAATGAAACAGCATTCGTAGAATTATACGAAACGTCAAGTGCCTGCGTAGGTGCTTGATGGACTAATAATAGTGGTAAAAGCCAATATGCATGAATAAGAATTGTTAATCCAAAAGGAATTAGAATTAAATACAATAAATTTTTTCCTTTATCTGCAAAACTTTTTTTATAATGTAATAAAAGGTAAATGATTATCGCGACAAAAAGAACATACGCAAAACGGATATCAAAAAGAGTCAGTAATGAAAAAGCTAAGCCAAACTGTACTGCATTTCGTAGGTTGTTTTTCTTTTCAGCAGTTTGGTCTAATAAATTAATAAAACGGGCAAGCACAAAGGGTGCAATAGCATAAGCAAGTCCAACTCCCACGATTTGACCTCCCCCCGACATCATCAACGCATATGTATTTATAAGAAATAAGGAGGGTGTTAAAATCCAAAAAGAAGATTTACCAAAAAGTGACCTAGCAAGATACCATGAAGATAATAAGCCAATCAGTAAATAGGGATAAAAAAATCCAACGCGTTCTATAATATTCCATGAAAGATGTAAACCGACGCCAAATAACAAAATAGGAATTGCATAAACAGTATTCACCCATTGCAGTGGAGCTGCAAAACCTCCTAAGCCATTTGTTGCATTCCAATCCCATGCATACGGAAAAAGCGTACGATTTCCAAACATAGATGGATACTCATAAATAAAATCCCCTCCTGAGATAGTTCCTAGAACAAACCAATTCTTAAAAACAACAAAAATAATAATTGCTGTAAAAAAATAATACCAATTATTTTTGAAAAACTTCATCGCAAATGCTGAATAAATTCAATCATATTTATACGCTTCTTTTCTTTACCGGAGAGTTCTTTCAGAAATTGTACCGTTCCAATGACAAGAAAAAAGAATGCCCACACCGACGCTTTATTTGCTATGGAGATGAACTGAACACTTTGGATAACCAATGCTATTATAAAGAGAATACATGCAAAAAGATAGCTAACGGAACTATCGAGCCGATCCCAAATAGCAAGAACTATCCATATAATAAGTATTATAAATAGCACAAGAGTATAAAGTGGGACAATTAAAAATATATCGTATAGAATGATACTAAGAAGAACTACCTCTGCGATATACGGATTCGTCTTTCCTCTCCTATTGAGAATGAGAAAACTACAATAAAATAATAAAGGTATGAAGTATTCAAGAGTAATAAACATTATTTGGTTATCATTAAAGATAAGAGCGACCTTTTTGGCTATGAATGATAGAAATTTCGTAGGACTTCCTATTATCTCGCTTTTGGAATAATCATAACTTACTTGATTTATGAAAGCATTGTTATCTATACGCAAAGCGTTATTCGTATTTCCCTTGAGCGAAACAATACTGATTTGGTATTGTTTATTCTTGGAATCAGCTATTTTAGGAAAACCGAATGGAAAATATTTTAGACTTGTTAAAAGTCCCGAACGATAGGAATTTTTGTATACTATTTTATTTACAGCAACATCTTTTATAGTAAATGCCAGTTGATCTTCATCTGAATATGCTATAGTGTTTGGATTAAAAAAGCTGATAGCAATAATTCCTAAATTATTTTCCTTCGCTGTGATTCGCTCTGTAAAATTCTCTCCTTCCAGTAATAGATTATTTGTAGATATATGAATAATTTCCGGCTTTTGTGTATATGTAAGAAGTGAAAAACTTAAAGGTGATACTAATAATAATGTATTCACTGCCCCAAAAAGGAATAGAATAATAGGAATAATAAAATAAATAGTCCAGTTATTAATAACTAATTTTCTATAAAATATTCTCATAGGATTTTTGCTGTTTAGACACAATCAAGGATAAAATAATTATTGTAAGTATACTGATTATTGCACCCAAATAAAAATACGATTGGGGCAAAAAGTAGAGTATAAATTCCGCATCAATAGTACCATCCGAATTATTTTTATAATAAGCATTTCCTAATGTTTTTATTGTTTGCTCATCGATAGTCCACTGATTATTTCGCTGATTATAAATTATATGTGTGTTAGTAAAAAGTGGGTTTTGAAAGAAAAATGATAAAACATTACTGTTAAATAGCGTAAGATTACTAATACATTCTTGATGATTTTTTGAGGTTGGATAAACGCCTTTACACCAAGTACGATTTTGGTAGACTGATGGGTAGAGTTTCCATTGTTTATGATATGAATCAAGAAAGATAAGGTTCTGCTTAAATTTCATATGTGATATATGTAGTTGATACGTAGCAGGATTAATTTTAATGTAAGTAACATTTTGCGGTTGCAACGTACTTTGTTTTTGCTTAAGTGAATACAATTCATAGTTATTTGAAGCGCTGGTGAGTAATTTTTTATCTGTTATGGCACGAATAAAATTGTCATCCTGAGAAAGTAGAGCTGTTTTGTTAAATAAATAAGAGTCTTTCACCTCTTGAGGGACATTCTTTGTTACGAATAAGTAGGAAATATTATATTTTCTAAATATTACTTGCAAATTTTTATAATCTCTATCTTTAAAATATTTATCAACATCTCCTGCTTCATATGCAGGAAAAGATAAATACCCGGAGAAATCATTTATACCCGAAAATATTTTAACAGGAGACGTCCCGGCAAAAACATTATCGGAGTTCGTATCCTTGATGATTGAATAGGCTGCTATATTGTAAGGTAGAGTAAGCATATTTGATGATGCAGGAACTGAAGTCGAAACAGAATACATGAAATTTGTATATTCAGTTGGGATGCTAATATTAGAATAAATATCTGCTGTTTTCCATAAAGGTCGAACAATTGTATCCTTAATAGGTATAAAGTTCAGGAAAATAATAAGGCTGGTAATGCACGCAAAAAGATATCTGTGTTGAGGAAAACGCTTTCCAATTATTACAAGAGAATATGTCATAACTAAGGCAAAGAGCAAGGTATAACCCAATGCAAATTTATCATAGAAATTTCTAAACATCACCATTCCTGGTATAAAACCAAGCCAGAGAAATACTTGTTTTAAAGGACCGATATTTACAGTAAATAAGAAGAGAGAAAATATAAATGCTATAAGAAAGGTGATAAATTTTCTGATTTCCGTTTTATTCAATATATTTTTGGCAAAAAATACTCCTCCAAAAAAAAGCAAAATATAAATAACATTAATAAAAAGCACTTTGTCATAGAAACCTTCATATACACTTTTTAGTCCCCAATTGTAATCAAAAGCAATTTGTCGATGAAATAAATTTATAAAAGGAAATAGCACATTTCCACTTGCAGTAGAAAGCACAGTCGCACTGAATGTATCTGCCGCACGTTGCGACAACACATTTCCCCCAAAACTATTACTTCCACCACCAAGGAATGTCATACTAAAAGGTAATAACCAGAATAGCTGTAAAAAAACAACAAAAATGAAAAAGACAAGTGATTTTTTTATAAAATAAATTATTTCCCTTTTTTTATATAATCTAACAGAAAAAAGCAATCCTGCTCCAACCGGTAGAACAAACCCTAATAACCATGGGATAGAAAAAAGTGCAAGCGATAACCATACACTATACAATGACACTTTGAGAATATCTGCCTTTTGTTCAAATCGCAGATATCGAAGGAAATAATAACTGATAATCGGTAGTAAGGCGATTAACCATACTGAATAGAGGAACACAGATAACTGATTAAGAATAAGAATCGGTGAAAAAATATACATGAGACCTCCGATGATTATTTCAGGCTTATACCTCTTAGTCATAAGTATTTCACTTAGTAGTTTTTGGAAATAAATATATCCTAAAAGTAAAGGTAATGAAAAGGAAAAATAATCTACAATAATTTTAGATTTTATAAATTGTTCCAATAGGGACCAAATTACTGTGAATGGTACTGTAAATTGGTTTGGGTTAAAAGAACCAACTGAAGAAAAATTATACCAAGAAAAAAATGAAATATTTTTTAGAAATTCCCAGGGATAGACATAGAGTAAGCGAGTATCGTCTCCCCCAATATATAATTTGCCTCCAAAAAGATAATAAGGAAGAGCGATAATTAGAAGTATTATAAAAAAATTGATAAGAATTATTATTTTTTTGCTATTATTAAACATGTTGAAACAAAATGAGTAAATGGGACAAAAAAAGGCATTGTTATATTTAGCCTTTTATTGATTCTCCATAAATAGGGAGGGAAAGACATTGGATATAAATTAACTTCTTTAAAACCGTTTAAAAGAAATATTCTTTCCCAGCTTTTTGGATGTAAAACATATAAATGAGTTTGATCGTTTACAATATTCTTATAAAAAGGATATGGGGTGGATCCGCAAAAAATACTATCCTTATTAAGTAATTTATGTATTTTTCCAACGGTTGTTAGCGGATTCTCTAAGTGTTCAAGTACTTCAAAAGCAAAAACATAATCATATCGCTTTTCTATTTTCAAACTTTCGATACTTTTTTTCATAAAAATTTGTTTTTGAAAATACTTTGTAGTAAAATCAACCATACTCTTATCTAATTCTACTCCTAAATAATTGGGGTTTTTTGACTCTAAATATGAATAAAAGCCCCCCATTGCGGAACCAATTTCTAAAATATTACTTTGCGCCTTTATATTTATTTTAGAGTTAATAAATTGCCATTGCGCATAAAACCACTTTTGATAATTTAGAATATCTTTCTCTGAATGGGTACTTTTATAGTGATCTTTAAAGTAATTGTTATATGTATTCTTCATAATTAGTGGCTATTTATATGATACGATTTTGTTATATTCCGTAATTTCTGTTTTTTACTATCCCAGTAGAATACTATAATAGCATCTTTTGTAAACTTTTTTTCCTTTAATGCATTCTCTATAGTATACTTATCTGTAAAGAGACCATAACCATAGCCATCAATAGTTTTGTATCCTTGTGTACCTATATCCCACAAGAAGTTATTAATCAGAAGTGCATCAAGCATTTTGCTATTTGTATTATGAAGATATTCTAAAAAAGTGTACCCTATGCCTTCTTGAAAGGGTAGTGGATTTGTTGGAAGAATATAAGATTGATCACTTTGAATATAAAAAACAGTCTTTTTTTGAAGTGATGGTACTTCTTGTTTTATAGTATGAAGAATCGCAATCCTGGTTTCTGCTAAATTCTGTTGTTTTATCAACTCTTTTTGGTCTAGTAATACATATGAGGAAATTAATAGAAGTAGAAAAACAGAAAAAGCGATAAAATAAAGTTTCTGTTTGAACTTTATAAATGCAGTTAAGATAATTCCCAAGAAACCACATATCGGTACCAATAGTAAATAGTAATAACGTGATTCGAGATAGGAACTTCCTCGTTGAATAATAATATAAGGAAGTAACGTAACTGCAAGAATTCCAAGAAAAAACCACAACAGCGTTAATTGCTTTCGGCAGATTGCGCACATAAATAATAAACCAAGAAAGAGAAGACTAACAAGAGTATTTATCATATCCGTTATAACTGTTTGGGAAATAAGATCAAACTGAGGATTAACAGACAACGATTGATATTCTGCCTTTAAAAATTTGGTAGCAAGGGGATAAATAAAATCAGCAGGGAAAAATATTTGTGCAACACTGGTCACGAAATAAGTTATCCCATTTGCGACGATTACTACTTTTACGTTATGTGATTGGTTCACATAGTCTCCAACTTTTTGTGTTGATGCCAAAGATCCTCCAACACGTAGAGTAAGAAAAAGGATGAAGTAAATGAGCGGAATAAGTGAAATAAGATAAAACTTCTTTGGTAATATTTTCCATTTCAAAAAAAAAGCAAAGGCAACAAAAAATGGAATAATTGCCAATGCACTTTCTTTAAATTGTAGTGATATAAAAAGAAAGAGAAATGAAAGAATATAATCACGATACTTTTCATTTTCTAAAAATGAGAGAAAATAACTCATAGATAAGAGGACACATGTAGTGCTGCCGATAATTGCAATTGATGCTCCCGACCAAATCACAGCTTGATTTGCAACAGCATTTGTCAGAAAAAAGAGCGATGCGAATATACTGATTATTTTCTTCTTGAAAATTTTTTGCATCAAAAGAAAAATTAAAAATCCGTTTAATGCATGAAGAAGAATAGTTATTATTGAAATAGTTATGACGCCATATGGCTCATACGTAAAAATTAAGTCATAAATACCTACAGTTAGCAGTCGACCCTTTGCCAAAAGTAAATCAAGTGGGGTTAAATTTTCACCTATGGCTTTCCAACCAAGAGCACTGAAATGTCCTAATGCTTGCCATTCATCTTGTTGATAAAACGTGAGAAAAAGCCTCCAATAGAGAAGAATTGTTACTCCTAATGAAGTGAGATAAAGATATGTATAATTCCTTAACCTCTTATTTACCATTTTTTAATGATCTTCGCAGGAACCCCTGCTGCAATACTTCCTGATGGGATATTTTTTGTTACAACACTATTTATTCCAATTACGACGTTGTCTCCAATTTTTACACCCGGCATCACCACAGCTTTTGCACCTATTAATACATTATTTCCGATAACAGTAGGCTTTATAGAAAAACCGGTTGTTCTTATTAAGACACCCTTTTTATAAATATGATGTTCTGTTAATATGACTGAATCAAAAGCAATCAACGAATCATCACCGATGCTTAGACCTCCTCTTGCAGAAATAAACGCACGTCGACCTATCCAGACGTTATTACCAATTTTTAATTTACTCGTATGATAAAAAAGGCAATCTTTATCAATACGTAATCCATTCCCTACTTTTTCTGATCGCAATTTCAATAACCATCCTCTATAGACATTGGGAAATACACTCGTAATATAGAGCCATCCATGAAAAAATTTATCAAAAAATATTTGTCTACTCATAATCAAAAATTAATCTGTATAAGTTTCGGTATTACCTCTTAAAAGTGTGATGTAATATGAGAATGTTGGGTTCTTCTTCGTTATAGAAAATATTTGTGCATCAGTTTTTTTCCGAATTGATTGTATCTGTTTTCGTTTCTTTTGTGTGCTACTAAAATGCATGATATTCCAACCAATTGCTTGGTAAAGAGCTAGGAAATGTTTGAGTTTTCCTTGGAATAACCAAATAAAACTAATAACAATATTTAAAAAAATATAAATAGGAATGATCATAAATAAATTGCCGGTTTCAAAGTTTTTGAGAAAACTCATCAATTTATTTTTGAAATTATGAAATTGGATAAAACTGTTATCAAAGCGTAATGCTGTTCCGCCGCCTGCGTGATAAATTATTGTTTTGGGATAGTACCAACACTCATAGCCTACAAGCCATACACGATGACAAAAATCTGTTTCTTCGTAATAGCACCAAAAATCCTCATCAAAAAGTCCTATCTTGTCGGTTATATCTTTCGGAATCATAACACATGCCCCTTTGTTTGAAAAAAATTGCATTGATTTATTATATTTTGCTAATTCAGAATTCTTGCCCAAACCATAATAATAAAGAAACGATGTATCAGTCCAATACGATCCAACTGAATCAATTTTGTATGGATCATCAAGTAACACCATCTTTGGCTGAATACAGCCAGCATTTGGAAATTCTTCAAATCCCTTAAGTAATTTTTTTAGCAGATCTTTTGGGGCAGCTGTATCGTTATTAAGAAGTAAAATATATTCTCCCTTTGCTCTTTTCAGACCGTAATTATTTCCGCCTGCAAATCCTGAATTACTCCCTGTTTGCAAAATGGCTACATGTGGATACATTTTTTTCACATATTCCACACTATCATCATTTGATGCATTATCGACGAACAATATCTCAAAATTTTTATATGTTTGTTTTGCTAAAGAATCAAGACATGTCTTTAACCATTTTTTTCCGTTCCAGTTAACAATTATTATTGAGATAAGTGGACTATTTTTTTTCATATCGCTTTGCTAGATTAACTAATTTTACGGCATGTTGCCGCCAACTGTAATTCTTAATAACTTTTCCCCAAGCTAGCTTACCCATTTTTTTTGCTTTTTCTTTATCTTCGTATAAGTCGCTAATCTTTTTTACAATAGTATTTGTATCATGTTCTTTAACATAGTAACCATGAGTACCGTTTGTAAATAAATTACAAACCCCTTGTCCTCTCGGAATAAGAAAAGTAGTTCCATGTCCTGCAGCTTCCAACGCAGGAAGGCCAAATCCCCGGTCGTCGTTTGTCTGTAATAAAAAGAGTGCTTCTGAATAGTATTGGGTCAATTGTCCTTCGGAAAGTTGACCAGTGACTGTTATTTGTTTAGTAAAACCGCTAACTTTAACATTTTTTTGGAATACCTTAAGAAGATTTGGATCAAGCCATTTTCCTGCCATAACAACAGCGAACTTTGGATATGCTTTTAGTAGTCCGAAAATATATTCTGGATTCTTTCCTTCCTTCCAAGCTGTAACCATAAGAATATAATTTTTCTTTTTCGCAGTAAGTTTTTTCAACGGATGGACTGAAGGAGGAATAGTAATTATTGGTGTTTGCGGTGCAATTTTTTTGAGATAATTATCATGAGCATCTCCTCCGACAAGAATCGCATCTGTATTCTTTAAGATAAGTGCATCCAAAAAGCGTGCCAGTGCATGTAAGATGGCAAGAACAGGTGCTAAAAAGTTATTTGCATACATTCTTCCCAAAATATAATCAATCGGATCCCAAATAAAAACTGAAAATGGAATTTTAGCAATTTTTTTAATCATTATTGCAGAAAAGGCGGTATACGTTCCATGAACAATGAAGTAATCAAACTCTTTTTTCTTCAAAGCAAAAGGAATGATAAATGGATAGGTCAAATGAAATGATGAAAAAAAATGAAAGACGGGAAATTGAAAAGAAAGACGGAGAGGTTTACTAACCCTTTGATCGAGATAAATAATAGGAATTGTTTTTACTAAATCTGGGAAAGCATTTTCAACGACGGCACTTTCATGAAGGATAACTAAATAGGCATCTTCACCAATTTCACGAAGGGCTCTGACTTGTTCTATCGCAATTTTTTCAACCCCTCCGACATTCATTCTGTCGATCAGTACACCAATTTTCATACATCTATTTTGCAAAAATTGCGAAAATTTCTTCTTTGTCTTTTTCGGTCAAATCTGGATTGTTTCCAAAATAAAGTCCTTGCTCATGAATCAGCGCCGCATTTGATTTAGATAACTTGAAGCGTTTTACATGCTTTTGGAAGAATGGTTGTTTAGTCATATCACCGCCCACAATTGGCCGCAATTCAATTTTTCCGTTACATTTGTCTACTAATTCATCCCGAATTTTTTTTGTTTTACAAACAACCGGAAACGCAAAATTTGATAAGACATCAATGTGATCATATCGGACAGGATAAAATTTATCCGATTGTGAATAAATTGCCTTTGCAATTTGCATAAAGTTCTCCTCTCTTTTTTTGACAATTTCATCAAGATACTGTACCTGCGTATTCCCGATGAAACCATTAATTTCTGTGGGTCTTAAATTATAGCCTAGATCATAGAATGTATAGCGAGAGTAAAATGTTGAATTAACTTTATGTTTGCTTCGCAATTTTGTTTGACGCTTTTCACTAAGATTTCTATCCCATCCATGTGCTCGAACAATTCGCAACATAGTGGCGAGTTGTTCACTGTCAGTACATACTGCTCCACCTTCAATTGTGGACATATGATGGCCAACATAAAACGAGAAGGTACTTGCGAGGCCGTAGTTCCCAAGTTTCTTCTTTTTATAAACAGTCCCGAGAGATTCGCAATTATCTTCAATCAGGATTATTTTTTCTTCATCACAAATTTTTTTAATCTCATCAATATCATCACAAAAGCCCAGCAAATTAGTAAGAAATACCATCTCGAGGGTGTGGCGTTTTAGTATCTCACGAAGTTTGGCACTTGAAACATTAAGTGTATCGATTTCTACATCAATTGGCACAGCTTCCAAACTTAATTCAATCAGTGGCATGACGTTGGTTGACCATGTGAGGCGAGAAAATCCGACTTTATTTCCTTGTTTTATTTTGCCTAAATTAATTAAGGCTTGGACGATAGCAAGATTTGCTGAACTACCACTGTTAAGAAATATACAATGTTTCCGTCCTTGCCATTTTGCAAATTTTTCTTCAAAGGTATTACATTGAGGACCAAAACTCATCATTTCCGTCGTATTTATGAAGTCGACCAATTTCTTCTTTGTATCTTTTTCATTATAAAAGGTTGATTTAATAAGCTTAATCATGTAACTAAATTATATAGAGACAGCAGTCCAAAAGCAACATAGAACTATTTCTAACTATTTGCCTTATACCAAGCAATAGCGTTTACAATTCCTGCATCAAAAGTTACTTGTGGTTTCCACTTGATTATACGATTTGCTTTTTCGGAAGATACAAATTGTTCGCTAATTTCTAAGGATCTTACTTCATTATTAGTTTCTATTTTTAAATTTGCATTTGCAACGTCAATGATTTTTGCAATAACATCTTTTACCGATATTGTCGTTCCTGTACCGAAGTTGAAAATTCTATTTTTTTCAATTGTGGCTGAAGGTATCTCTGCAAGTTTTATGTATGCATCGACAACGTCATCAATATAAATGTAATCTCTCAATGCATCTCCTCCCCACATTTTGGGTGCTTCATTATGTAGAACACTTTGTATTGTTTTCGGAATTAAACGATTAAAATTCGTATCACCTGGTCCATACGTATTGCTGAACCTAGGAATAAGAACAGGCAAATTAAATGTATCTGCATATGACTGTGCAATGAGATCAACACATGTCTTTGATGTTTCATAGGGACGTGATGGTTTCGGAGGGTAATCCTCCTTATACGGCACAGGATTATTACCATAAACATGAGATGTTGAAGCAATAATTATTTTCTCTAGTTTATTAATTCGCGCACTTTCGAGCAGATTAAGTGTTCCTATTATATTAATCTTAAATGTCTGATATGGATCACTTTGTCCAGATTCCACAAGAGATTCTGCCGCTAAATGAAAACATATTTCTATCTTGTTCTTTTTGATAATTTCATTTATTTTTGAAAAGTCTATAACGTTAGATCTAAAAATTGTTAAATTTTCTTTAGATCTTGATATTCCAAATACTTTAGCACCTTTTTTCTCTACAGCTCGGGCTAAGTGCATACCAACAAAACCGCTGATTCCTGTTATAAGAACTCTTTTATTTTTTAGTGAAATTGTGCTCATATTATTTTTTTATCATTACCCCTAGTATACCAGCACTGACCTCAGCAGTTCTAAGCGTAATAATACCTAAAGTAACTAGTGGGTCTTTAATGAATAATTTCCAGTGCTTAAAATAGGCTTTCTTTAATGGGAAAAACTGCGCAGTAGCTGCATCGGGATATCTCTGGACAAATCTCCGAAATGCTTTACTATAATAATATTTCTTTTTCACACGGGCAGAAAATTTTGTAACCCCTTCATCATGATAAATAATACTTTTTATTTTCTTTATATATCCTAATTTTGACATGCGGTAGTGAAAATCAGCATCCTCGGCACCAACAATTGTAGGATCATATCCACCAATTACTAATGCATCCTTTTTACTAAAAAATCTGCAACATTCATTTTTTCCATCTTCCAAATAAGTAGTTACATAGCGATCCAGTGCCACGCATTTAGTCCAGTACCCTTCACCTATTGAAATTTCAGGGATTAATATGGCGTGACAGTTATTTTTCAACAATGTATTCAGGCAATCTTCTGCAACGTTAGGTGACAAATACATATCCTGATCAATAATTAATATATATTCCCCTTTTGCTTCTTTTATTCCTCTGTTACGTTGAATACTTCGCTCAGGACCATCTTTAAAATATCGAGCATACTTCGTGATTATTTTTTTACAAGCTTCTTGTTTGTACTTATCGTAATATTTACTATCAACAACAATAATATCAAGATTGGGGTATGTTTGTTTTTGTATCGATTTGAGACATTTTTCTATTGTGTTACCAGAATCATATGTAGCAATTGCAATGGTAATAAGTGGTTTTTTTTCTTGTTTTTGATTCATATTTTTATTACAAATTGCTAAACTGAAATTATTATTGATACGAAAGAAGATTCTGCAGACATATAGTCTTACTCTACTTTAAAACCTGCAATTATGATACTATTATTCTATATTTTTTGCAATATTGCGTAGGAATTTACCTTATTTATGGACATTTTAGCATTTGGAGAATTCATTGTAAGTAATAACTTCTTCATACTTTTAACACGACTTTGGAATCTTCCAAACAGCCTTATAGAACTAGGAGCGTATCAGCAAGGTATTCCCATCCGGCCAATTGCTGATTTCGTATGGGGATCTGATTCAGGCTTAAGAACACTGCCAATCTTATCTTCATTATACGCTTTCCAGAGACTATTCCCGAACAATTGGGATTATATTTACTTTTTTATAACCATTCTTTTATCTTTTATAACATTTATTTTAGCACTTAAACTTGTCAAAAAAATAAATGTATTTATTATTCTTGGGGCAATTTTTTTTTGTGGAAATCTTTGGATTATCGATAGACTTTATTCGGGTTACTGGCAATTAAATATCGTGTATGCTTTATTGCCATTTTTAATTACTATTCCCTTAAAGGTTGCAGATCAAAAGCAGTTTACCTGGCAAAATCTTTCATTTTGGTCAGTACTCTATGCCTTATTCGGATCAATCATTGTTCTTGCCCAACCGCATTTTTTAATTATGGCAGGAGTTTTTTCATTTACTGACTTTATTATTAAGAAAAGATTTTTTTCATATTTCTAAATTACTTAGCTTCTATTGCATAGCCACGATCATCTTTCTATTGCTCAACTTATATAATATTTCGCCGAGCGTCCTTTATCCAGAACGTACATTTACTGCGCCCAATCAATATTTTTCACTCAATGCAGTAGCATCTAATGGTGCACAATCCCAACTTTACAATGTACTCAGACTTGAAACTGTCTGGTATCCTTTCACAACATTTACATGGACAGCATTTGAATACTTACAGCTTATTCCTATAGCTATCACACTCATTCTTTTTATTTTTAACAAAAAGCGCACTTGGCTCTACTTTAGTTGTTTGCTTATTTTTTTGTTTTTAGCGAAAGGATTACATACTCCTGGAGAGAACATTAGTAAATTGATATATCAAAATCTTTTTTTCATGCATTACTTTAGAGACCCTTCGCGTTTTTTAGGTGGGGTAGTATTATGTATGTCACTTATTATTGCGGATTTTACTCCAAAAACCGTTATAAATAAATGGTGGAAAATTGTTTTCATTACTATCTCTTTAGTAATAATTTTACTTGTCAATTATAAAAATATTTCTGTGCCGAGAATTTTTACGCTTCAGAGAACGATGATCCCTGATTCATATAGTAAACTTCAGGATTTTATCACCACTAATATAAGCAATAAAAAAGAAGGAAGAGTATTTCCTCTTCCAGACTTCCAAGGGATAAATGCTTACTCATGGTATAACAATCCGTTACCGCTCTCATCAGGTACTGTCTTTGATATGCTTATCCCCTTTGAGCTGCCATTAGTTAGTACTGAAGCATATCCTGATAGTTACTCAAATCAGATAACAGCCTTTCTCTATAAAAATTATACTGAATCATATAATGCTCATTATCTTACTCCATTAGGTGTGAGATATTTGATTACTGATAATTCTCTCACAAAATTTGACACAGCAAAAGAAGTTGCTACACAAGCAGCGGATCTGCTCAGTGACAGCAAAAATGATTATCAATTATTATATAAAAACAGTACTCTTAGTTTCTTTGAAAATAAACATGCTAGTCCTTTAGTCTTAACCCAAAAACCCATTTTCGCTATCGGGAATCTTAATACCATTGCTAAAAATAATAAAAATGGCTCTACTCGCCCAATAATTCTACTCAATCAAATGGTCAATAGTGAAATAAAGGATTTATCTATCCTAAAAAAAGAAGATTTAGTTATTGATACAGACAACCCTTCCCTTGTATTGACATCAGAGAGATTGGCACATAATTATAATGTCGACATACTAAAAGCTGGATGGGATTATGATAAAATTTTTTCTAACTTTGAACCATCGAAAATGCCGTATATTCAGAATAGTGGTGAGTTATTTACCAGTGGCAGATCAGTTGTATCACAAACAACCGGATTGATGCATATAAGGCATTCTCTCGCCGCAGGAAGATATATAATACTTTTAAAAGCTCTATCTGCCCCAGGCCTCGCCAATCTCACTATTACATTGGGAGATACCACAAAAAGTATTCCTCTTGATACAAAAAACCATTTACAATGGATATATGGTGGAACGGTTACCAGTAACCGTTCCTTATCGTATCTTACGTTGACAAAACCGGATACTCATTTTACTGTTATAGATCAGCTAGTACTGGTACCGGATAAAATCTTTCTAACTGAAGAGAAGAATGTTAAAACTAATTTATCTCATATGACTGTTCTTAACCATACTCCAAGTGAAATTTCATCAAAAACGCAGTATACGATAGTAGGAGAAGATAAGGTGACAGTAATGAAACCGGCTAAATATCTTACTTATCATTTTAGCTATGGAGACTATTGGCAGAGCAATACACCATCTACTAAATTTATGAGTGATTTATATGGTATGACATTCATAGCCAATGACGGTAAGATAACAGAAATAAATTATTTTCCTAATAAAGTGTATAAATTATCTTTAATTTTTTCTGGAGTTTTATGGGGGCTCATATTACTCTTTGTTTGTTATGAAATATATTATTATGCCCGAAAGTCCTATTTTTTATCTAAGAAATAATTGATAAATTGTAAACTTTTTTCTGCTGAAGTATCCCAAGAAAAACTTTTGGCTTTCTTCTCTACTGCATCCTGCATTTTTTTGTATAACTCTTTTTTATTTAATAATGCTACAACTCCGTTTGCTAATGCCCCAGGATTTTTGTCAACTAACATACCTTCTTTTCCATCTTGGATAATATCTCGAAATCCTTGAATATTATATACGACAGCCGGTGTTCTTGTAAGACCAGCTTCAGGGACAGTTAACCCCCAGCCTTCCTGTGCTGAAGCACTCATAAGAATATGTGCCCGCGAAAGAAGTTCAAATTTTTTTTCTTCAGAGACGAAGCCAAATAATTTTACCGCTCCATCTAATTTATGCAAAGTAATTTGCTTTTTAACCTGATTAATTATTGTTGGATCACCTGAACCAACAAGCCAAAGTTTCGCTTCTTTTATTTCGCTTTTTATTAATGCAAAGGCCTGAATTGTATCAAATAATCCTTTTTGTTTGTTTAGACGCGCCACATAGATAAGCGTAGGTGTTTTCTCTTTAGCAAAATGTTTTATCTTTACAGGTAACGTTAAACCCATTGGCAAAACAATAAGATTTTTTTTAATATGCCCCTCCTCTACTAAATCATCATAGGTCGATTGAGAGATAGCCATAGCCGGGACATTTCGATAAGCAATTAAATAGATTTTTTCAATGAACCGCCACATGAGTGCAACAGGATATGGGAAAATTTGATATAAAAGTTTATTCGCAACTTCACAAATTAATGCAACTGTTTTTTTAGGGGCATATAAATAACTAAAAAATGGAAACCAATGAACTTCGTCAATTATAATATCTGTTTTATCCTTCAAATATTTCTTGTAATAAAAATACGCATAGATCTGCACTGTCCACCAAGTGCCTTTCCGAATAAATTGCACCCCATCAATAGTTTCGTTTGTTTTTGCCATTTTAAACGATGAACTAATTTGCATGACACTATGACCATGTTTGACCCATCGTTTTGCCAATTCATGGGTTAAGATTTCCGCTCCTCCTCCGGCAGGGTTTTTAATATCTCGCCAATTTAGAATCAGTATAGTCATCTTGATAACGAAAGTGACATATCTTCTGGAGTAAGATGTTTTCTATGAACTTGGTAATAACCTAAAATTCTTAATCGATAAAATACAGCAATCGTATCCCAAACCATAAGACTAATCACATTTACCAACTTTCCGGTAGTAATATTATTTTGCTTAAAATTAATCTCGACAGGTGCTTCATAGATTCGTTTATATCCCAAAGCATAGGCAACTGCCAATATTTCTATATCAAATGCATAACGTTTGACAACAAGTCGAGGAAGAACGTCACGTACTACTACCCGTTTAAAAAATTTTAATCCTACTTGAGTATCTCTTACCTGAAAACCGAAAAGGATTTTTGTTAATAACCGATAACCCCATGAAAGAACCGTCCGATAAAGAGGATAATCAACTTTGGATACCGGATGAAGTTTTGATCCTACGATAATATCGGCATTGTACCATTCCATATGATTAAGGAGCATATTCATGCCCATCGGATGAATATCCATTCCTGCATCCATAAATCCGATAACATCTCCATTTGCATGAAGCATACCGTATCTGATTGCATGCCCTTTTCCTTGATTCTTTTCATAACCTATTATTTTTACATTCCTTGATTTAAGAGAGGATGCATGCTTAAAAGTATTATCATGCATACCGTCAACTACAACAATAATTTCATATCGCAATCCTAATGTATCTAATGTTGACGAAATATTTTTGATATCATTAATAATAGTTTCTTCCTGCTTATAAGCTGGGACTACAACCGAGAGGAGTTTTATTCCAAAATTATTTTTTTGTTGCATACGGATAATATAGCAAAAAACCGATCACAAGTAAAAGGACTATACTAAATGATATCATGATAATTTGTGCAATATTTTGATGGTACGCAATAATTAAAGCAATTTGCAAAACAGCGCCTATTAAAATGGGGAAATAGATATTAGTTTTTTTGATTGAAAGATAAAAAGTAGCCAATAAATAAAGAAGACAGTAGGCCGATATATATAACCCGAAGACACCTAAATATGGGGCTATGGCAAGGTAGCTCGCTTTGCTGATGAATAAAATTGTGAAATTTGGAAAAATAAAATAAAAAGTAGAAATAAATACAGATGGAATCAATATAAAAAGTAAAGCAAGTTTGAAAGTATTACTAAAATCCTCCTTAACAGCATGCTTTCGAACAATAATTGGAAACATAACACCGCAAATTGGCCCCGTTAAATAAAAGATTATTCGCCCGATTTGTGAAAGGCCTGCATATAATCCTGCATTCACGGGATCAAAAAAGTGTTTTGTTAACAAAATATCTGCTGAAATAAATGAAGTTAAACCGATAACTGTAAGCGCAGAAGGAATCCCGTAAGCGATTAGCTCCTTTGTATTAATTTTAGGTGTAATTAATTTCTTTAAAAAAATGAATCGTAGGGGGAAAAACCCTAGCAAATATAATAATGCCGCTGATATAACTAAAGAACCAGTAGCACCATGAAGAGAATAACCAAGGAGAACAAAACCTATACCTAAAAGTAATTTTGCAAAAGCACTTATAAAATTAATGATAACTGTTGTCCCAAACGATAATTTCGCCTGGAGAAAAGCAATATTAATAATGCTCATAAGTGTAAGCAACATTATTATATCTGCTAAAATTAAAATAAAGTGATCTTTAATTTTAAAGAAGTCTCCAATTGACGGTAGATAGTAGTAAAAAATTATGAAACCTAGTATACCTAGTATTAAAAGGAACTTAGAAAATTGAATATATAATCCCCTGACTGCAGATAAATCACCTTTTGCAAAAAGACCCCCTGCTGATCGAACGACTACTGGATTAACAGCATTGGCTAATAATGAGGGAAATGTTATGAGCGTTATAATACTTTGTAATATACCCATATCAGGAACAGATAATTTTTTGTACATAAATAAACTAAAGAGTAAATTAAAAACATTTGCCAATAAACCACCCAAAACCATAATGCTACTCCCATAAATCAAAGGATGTTCTAATGCTTTTTTTGCTGCTTGTTTCATATTTTTATTTTTGTAAAGCTCGTTGATAGACCGCCATCGTTTCTTCAGCTGTTTTTCTCCAATTAAACTTCTTGGCTTGCGCGAAACCTTTTTCCTTTAATTCTTTTCTTAGTTCTTTAGAATGCATAACATGCATAATCACTTCAGATAAACTCTCCTTACTAAACCCATCAAAATAATATGCTGCATCACCCGCAACTTCTTCCAAAGACCCTTCCCTAGTAGTAATCACAGGGCAACCTGATTGCATGGCTTCAATAACAGGTAAGCCAAATCCTTCGTAAATTGATGGAAAAACGAATGCAGTCGCTAAATTATAAAGAGCAATCAGATCATCGGCTGGAAGGAAGCCTAAGCGCTGCACTTTGGAATTTTCTTTCGCTAATTTCTGAGCCTCTATGATATCATTATTCCACACATTTGTCTCATCGACATTTTCAGAAACTAATGCTTTTCCTACCATAACAAGCGAAACATTGATATCTTTCACTGCATTCAGAAGTAAGGGTATATTTTTATTCCATGTTACATCACCGACATATAATAAAAACTCCTCTGGAAGTTTATATTTTTTTCGCATTTCTGCCTTGTGTACTCTTGTTATATTGTTTTTTTTAAATACAGCATCCGCAGCTAAATACGCCACCGATATTTTTTCTTCAGGGATAGCAACAATACGCATAATATCATTTTTTGAAGCTTCTGATTGCGTTATAAGAGCATCGACATGTCTTAAATTGTATTTTTGGATCTGCCAACGCAACATTCCTTTTAGTCCAGCAGGAAAATGATCAGGAAATACTAGAGGAATAAGATCATGGACGGTAACAACTGTTTTATGTTTTTTAATGAGTGGCAAAGATAGAAAAAAAGGATCAAAATAAGGATAATGAACTAAGTCAACATTATTGGGAATATCCTTTTTATTTTCAAAGAATATATATTCATTCTCAGGGAAATAAGCCAAGATGGCTTTTTTTAAATAGGTAACATACGAACCGACACCCCGAACTTTATGACCGGATTGTAATGGAGAAACATCAAGCGCAATTTTCATGTTTGTTGGCCTTTTCGATTGTGCCATGCCCAAGCTGTTTTAATAATTGTTTCTAAATCAGAATATTTTGGAGAAAAACCTAGAGTTTGTTTTATTTTTGTCGAATCAGCAATAAGTTGATCCGGATCTCCATCTCGTTTACCCATAACTTCAATTCCAATTTTTGTACTACTCACCTTCTCAACCATTGCTACAATTTCTTTATTAGAATAACCATTCCCTGTTCCAACATTATAGAAATTGCCTTCCCCCTCTTTTGTTAATTTCTCTAAAGCCAAAATATGTGCTCCACAAAGGTCTAACACATGAATGTAGTCTCGAATGCAGGAGCCGTCTGGTGTTTTATACGTATCGCCAAAAAGTTTGAATGATTTCTTCTCTAGAACTGCTTTTATAACGTTTGGAATGATATGTGTTTCGGGTTCATGCCTTTCACCTATACTTGCATCCATAGAAGCACCAGAAGCGTTAAAATAACGAAGCGCAATGAAATTAAGATGATAAATCTGATGCAGCCACATTAGAAGTTTCTCGACCATATATTTACTTTCTCCGTAAGGGTTTTCAGGTTTTTTGGGATGATCTTCTGTTATAGGTAATTTAGTTGGAGTACCATAGACAGCAGCTGTGGAAGAGAAAATGAAGTTATTGCAGTTATTTTTGTGCATTGTCTGCAATAAATTTAATGCGCTGGTAAAATTATTTTCGAAATAGATATCAGGATGTTGCATGGACTCACCAACTGCGATGTAGGCTGCGAAGTGAATAACACCATCAAAATGATTATCGGCAAAAAGCTCTTCAACAAATTTTTTATCGCGAAGATCACCATTGCTGAAGGTAGCACGCATATCGATTGCTTCCTGAAAACCTCGCTCGAGATTGTCAGCCACAACCACTTCATGCCCTTTATCAAGCAATACTTTGGTCATATGGCTACCTATATAGCCTGCTCCTCCTGTAACTAATATCTTCATAACTCTATTTTAGCAAAATATGAGCTGATAAACTAGGTTTGCGTTATTTCTCAAATGACTTGAGATAGGATCGTGGGAAGCGGAGCGCTGAAAAAAGAGAAAAAACAAATCCTGGCCAACCGTCGCGGAATCCTTTATGCCGGATGTACGTGAGAAAAAACCACCAGGAAGGCAAAAGCAACATATGTTGAATGGATGCTCCAAGAGTTTTATTTTTTTTACTTTTTTGTAAATCTGCAGCTAGAAGCTCCACATAACGATTATTTCTTTGCAGATAGCGTTTGAACGTCGGAGAATCATAGTGATAAAGATCATGCGCAAGCCAACCGACTCTTCCGTCTACTGCCATTTGCTCATGAACATCTTTGCATGGCAGATAGGCCTTTCCTTTTCGAATTAATCGAATAACGCCATCAGGATAAACTCCGCCGAAATGTAAATATTTTCCTAAGAAATAATTGAGCCTGGGGATAAAGAACGCTGCATAGGAACCATTTTGGGTGCCAATATTTTCGTCTCTCTTTTCCAATAGTTCTTGATGTTTTAAAAATAATTTTCGTTTCGGAAGTTTCTGTTGATATGAATCGATCTCATCATCACTCATTGCAATAACTTTTACAATCTCTTTAGCTAATTCTGGACTGACACGTTCATCTGCATCAAGTTGCAGAATCCATTCATTTTTTGCCATATCGATAGCTTTTTGTTTGTTAATATGGAATATTGGAGGGTTATCGGTAACAAGTACTTTTGCGCCAAACTTTTTGGCAATTTCTACAGTTTTGTCAGTTGAAGATCCATCCACAATGATGATTTCATCAGCAATATTCTTGACTGATGCAAGGCAATCAGGCAACATTTTTTCTTCATTAAATACAGCTAGCACAACGGATAATTTTTTCATTGATGTTGATAAATAGTGATTGCCGGATCTCCGTAAGTATACGTTATTTGTTTTAGGATTTTTCCTTTCTCCGATGAATCTGTTCCTGCTGCCATGTATATATCTCCAAACTTCATTTTATCAGTACAATCTCCGAAATAAGCGTTTGCTATAGAAAAACATCTTTGTGACAGACGAGAAGACCCTCCTGATGCAATATATTTTGCCGGGTCATATTTTGTGTAAAAAAGATAAAAAATATAAGGTTGTTCAAAATTTTTACCGAAAAATACATTTTTATTTATATGTTGATATTGAGAAGCATAGTCGACCGCTTCTTTGTAACCATACTGCCAGTCTTTTTGAACTTCCATATTGGTATGAACAAAATACTGATGAATGAAATAAATAAAATTAAAGACAAAAAGAAGAATCGGCATTGCAAAAAGTAATCTGAGCTTTCTTTTCTCTACAGAAGAAATAGCAAACCACCATCCAAAGGCCGCAAAGATCTGCCACGTGGGGAGAAAGATAAGACTCCGTGATGCGTTAGGTGCATCAACAGCGAGCGCTGAAGCCGCGGGAGCGAAGAGAAGCCAGAAGAAAAGAATTGAAGATGTAGAGAATTGATATTTCAACAAGTAGAATATGCCGAGCAGTATAAACGGTAAATCAATGAGGTATAATATTCCCATGCCTGGTGTATGATGCCGAGGATTATCGCCGGCAAGAAAAAGCCACTCAGGATTAAAATGCTGTAAATAATTTTTTATATATTGGTTTACGTAGACAATGCGTCTGTTATGAAGCAATTCGCCCAATTTATCACCATGTACGTGGTCATATTGCATTTCCTGAAGAGAAGTATGTAGTAATTTCGCCTGATCTGCGGTAAATAAGACGCTTCTCCCCCGCTCGGTAGTCCTGCCATCAACTACCCAAAAAATATTGCATAATCCGAAAATAATGATAAGGCCTACAGTAAGAACTTTCTTTTCCACAAAATATTTCCATCCATACAAAAGAAGGGCCACAAATAGTAATGGCGCGAATAATTTATCACTATGATAGGTATATGCACTCAGAGACATAGCGGCAACTCCCGCAAAAAGATACCAATGTCTCTTTTTATGAAAGCCTCGAATAAATAACCAACTACCAAGTAAAATAAAAAATAGTCCTACGTTGGCTTCATAAGCGACTCTACTAAAGTGGATCGCCCATGGAGATATGGCATAGAATAGCATCGTAAGCAATGCCGTGGTTTGTGCATATCGTTGCTTTCGAAATAACTCATAGGTCAATAAAAACACAAAAATTATGCTCAGTGAGCCAAAAAATGCAGATGGAAAACGTGTCGCAAACGGTGTCAGCCCAAAAAACGCAATCGGAATCGTCGATGCATAGACATACACTGGTTGCTTATAATCACCAAATGCACGAAAAGATAATGGGTATGTAGCTCCATATTCATCTTTTCCTGTCTGAAGAATAGAATAGGCATTATAACCCCAAGAAACCTCATCCCAGTCCATTGCAGCGGGAATAGAACCTAACTGATAAAATCGCAAAAAAGTTCCAGTAAAAAGAATAATAATAAAAAGTGGTAAAAATAATTTCTTAATCATACTCCCATTTTTTATTTAATCAATAAAACGATATTTTAACAATGTCCAAAGCGCTTTTGTGCCGTCTTTAACAGTATTTAATTTTTTACCTTCACCATAACCTCGTGGATTGGTGGAAATTGAAACTTCTACCATCTTAAAGTTTTTTTTAAGTAACTTAGCGGTGATTTCAGGCTCAAATTCGAATCCGCGTGCGTGCAAGACTGTACCATCCAATGCATTTTTTGGAAAAAGTTTATAACAACATTCCATATCTGTTACCCAGTGAAAATATAACATGCTTGTTATCAGACTTAAAAATTTGTTCCCCATATAATGCAAAAAAAACTGCATCGTTCTTTCATCTCTTGCAAAGTTAGGGTTTCGCTTTAGTCTCGTGCCATAAACTACCCATGACTTTTTATCCAAAACCGGTTGTAAAATCTTTAGTATATCTTTTGGATCATATTCTAAATCTGCATCTTGAATAATAATATAGTCTCCAGTTGCCTTCTTGATTCCTGTAATAACAGCTGCGCCTTTGCCGCTATTATCTTTATGTTGGATAAATTTCCAGTTATGAGGTAACTTAATTCTTTTGATGATTTGCGCAGATTTATCAGTGGAGCCGTCATCAATAATTATATACTCTGTTTTTGGAATTGGTAATTTAACGGCAATAATTTTTTTGATGATATGTGCAACAGTTTTTTCTTCATTATAAACCGGAATAATAACAGATAGCTTCTTCATTCGTGAAAGGCTTGTAATACATCTTCATCATGTTTTACAAATAATTTGCGAGCAATTAATTTCGATTTATTAATCTTAGATCTTACCGCAAGTGCAGAAAAGTAGCCGTTGAAAAAAGCATCATCTCTATTCAGTAACGCTTTCAGAAAATGATAAGGCAGCCATTTATAATGTGATTGTATCAACTTTTTGTCAGTAATATTTTTCCATGTAAAAATAAATTGATTACGATAGGCAATTGTCTTAATTCCTTTCTCTGCAAATTGTGTTTTGATAGAACCTTTACTATGCTCATGTGCAACAATACTTTCTTTTTCAAAAATAACTTTATAACCGGATTTTAACGCACGGTATGAGAGATCAATATCCTCCCAATAAAATGGATTATACAATTCATCAAGACCACCTAATGTATCCCAAATTCTTTTCCGGAAAGCTCCACTCCCCCCGCTAACCCAAAAGGTATTGGCTTTATCCAGACTCCCTGCTGCATGAATAACAAAACCCCGTTGCCAGCGAGCAGTCCCCCTTCCGCGCAATATTATTTCATTACCTTCATGGCTTTCATCCATACAACCTACTGCAAATGTATTTTCATCTTTAAAATGTTTCAACAGTGGTTGCAAAAAATCCTTATGTGGTGCAACATCTGTATTGAGGAGAATAAGAACATCTCCGGTAGCCAAGCTTACCCCTCGATTCACATTTTTTGAGAATCCTGCCTCCTTCTTATTTCTATTACTGATGGTTTTGGCGATGATATGTTTGTGAGAAATACTTTTTATAAATTCAGCAATGACATGTTGGGAATTATCCGTAGATGGATCATCGGCAATAATAATTTCAACGTTTCCCTCTTTGTAGTCCTTTACCGCTTCTATGATTGTCGGCAAGTTTTTTTGCAAAAGATCTTCCCCATTATAATTTGGAATAACAATACTTATATTCATGACTGTATTAACTGATATATGTTCTCTGAAAATTTTTCTAAACTGAAATCTTTTGATCGTATCTCTGCTTCTTGTGAAAGTTTACGCAATAATTTTTGATCATTAACCAATTGCATTGTCTGTTTTGCTAATTCTTCAGTTGTATTCCATAAGAGCCCATTTTTACCATCAGTAACAATTTCTTTCTGTCCTCCTGCATTAATCACCACAGGAACAACGCCGGCCCCCATTGCTTCAACAGTAGAGATACCAAAATGTTCTGCTAATTCAGGATGGGTTTCTAAATCCTCTCCATATCCTGATGCATGCCAATAAATTTTTGACTTATTATATAAATTGAACAGATCATCATTACTTTTGTTTATATGGAACTCAATTGGATACTCTTTTGCATTTTTTTGTAGTAAAGCAAACATAGCTTCATCTTCTTTCTTCACACTAGCAGCAAGGATGAACTTCCAGTTTTTAAGACCTTGATCAACCATCTTTTTAAAAGTTTCTACCATTACTGATTGTTTTTTAAAATCATTGGTACCAACATCTTTCACACGGAATCTTCCCACATGAATTATATAATTTTCTTTTTTTGTGTTCGTTTTTCGGAAGAAAACAGGTGGATAAATCACTGTAGATCTTACATTTGGGAAAATCGGCGCATTATATTGTTTTGTAAATTTTGAATTATAAAAAATTTTAGAAATTATTTTAATTTTTATTTTATCTTTAAAAGAAGAAGATCTTTTTATGGGTAAGGGCTGCTGAATATGAAGAAATAACTTACGAGAGAATACAAAAGGGATACTACCGTCACTGAGGATAATGAGAACATCATAATTCTTCGTTATGCTCATTCGAGAAGTAAAGTTGAATTTATTATTGAATATGTTCGGTTCCAACTTAGTAGCCATTAATGGAAGAGAAAAGCGCTTTTCAATGGCAATTATATCGTCTTTATTATCCCAAAATATACTAACTTCATGCCGATCCATGAGGCAAGAAGCTACTGTCATCATATATTTTTCTCCACCACCGAGATCGTCCAAATATGGGTCATAAATACCTATCTTCATTATTCTGATTGTAGCAAGTTTTGCACCTCTTGCATACGTCCCTATCACATGGTAGGATTAGGCATATGGACACAAGCTTTTTGCCTAATTTCCTGGTTTATGTTCTCTTCATTTGGGAAATCATTTGGAAAGGAATTGCGCTCTGGAGAGCAGCCCAATTGCATCAGAGGAATTGGTTTATCATTATTCTAATTCTTATCTTAGTCATCAACACCTTCGGGATACTCGAAATTGCCTATTTATTTTACTTTGCCAAAAAACGATTGACATATACCGAGATGAAAGGGTGGAAAAATGTCTTTATTAAAGGTGTATCAGAAAAGAAATAATATTAAGAATTAATTTAAGGTAATTATTTCTTAATTGATGATTTTTCTTGTTGCATTTCCCAAAGCCTTGCATAGGTAATAAACATGCTAAATGCTTGAAATATACTTTCAACCAAGCCTGCCGTCCCTGATTTATAACCCTTTTGTTTTATATAAGAATCATAAAAAGCAGTAAACATAACTCGATAAAATCTCCACCAAGACATCTTCGGATGGTTTGCTTTTATTCGCAATTCTGCTTCAATTTTTGACCAATGGATAGTTTTATTTACCATACTCGTCAAATCCTGATGGGTATAATGTTTGATAACTCCAATATCAATGTCCCCAATATCTCCATTTACTTGTGCACTTTCATGAAGATCTCCATACCATTCTTCAAGTTTTGCTTTCTTAAAAAGGCGTTCTAATTTTTCTATTTTTGGCCATTCATGATCACCCAGATAAAAGTTTTGTCTTTGTATTCTGTATGCATTATAAATATCACTTTTTCTTTCAAGTATCGTTTTTATTGCATCTGCTAAATCAGGAGACACTCGTTCATCCACATCAACATAGAGTAACCATTTTCCTTTTGCTTTTTTTAACCCAAGATTTCTTTTCTTAGCAAAACTCTCTGATTCATATTGATAAACAGTTACTCCTAACAGCTTCGCCAACTCAACAGTTCTATCTGACGAGTTATCATCAATAACTATTATTTCATCACAAAATGAAATAGAATCAATGCAATCTGCGATTAATTCTTCAGCATTTTTTGTAAGAATAATTGCCGAAATTTTTATCATAAATTTTCTCCTTTGCCGAATCTCCTCAGAAAATAATCTTTAATTGCTTTTTTTTGATTCGGTCTTCCGTTTTTTAACAACCGAAAACTTTGACGTAATAAAGCAATCTTTGCACGCAGTGGCGCATATGACATACCAAAAAGCATTTGATTACGAGTAATATAATAATCCTGAATAACATTTCCCGCACCTCCCGAGGAAGAAGCATTTATATGATAAAGAAAAGCATCCGGTGCATAGTAAAGAGCATATCCTGCACGTTTCATGCGTTCGCACAGATCTGCATCTTCATAATAGAGAAAATATCGCTCGTCAAACATTCCAATTTTCTCAAAGACTTCTTTTTTGATCATCATACAACAACCACTCGCAAAATCTACCTTTTCGGTGTTATTGTATTGCCCCTCATCGACTTCATCGACTCCTCTATGAATACTTTGAATATTCTTCCAATCTACACTTCCTCCTGCATACCAGAGTACCTTTCCTAATTGTTCTTTTGTATACCGGTCCTTATGAAATTCGTGTCCTTTTGCAAAATAAATTTTAGGCACAGTTAACCCAATGATCTCATCTGAATATAATACTTTTTCTAAATTAATAAGAAGATCTGGATCTAGAAGCGTGTCATTATTAACAATCATTATAGCATCAGCTCCATTTTTTAAGGCTGTTTTGATGCCAATATTATAACCCCCAGAGAAACCACTGTTATCTGCATTATGGATAAGTATAGTATTTAATTGTTCTTTAGGAGACAATTGAAGTTTCTCTATAGAACCATTATCAACAACAATAGTTTGGATGGTAAAATTTTCTCTGGCAATTTTTGCTAGAGATGCTAAAAAAGCCTGCGTGTCTTTAGCCGTATTATAGTTGACTGTTACAACTGCTATATTCCTCATTTTTTATCCTTTTTAATTATATCTGAAATAAATGCATATATCTTCATAAGCTCATTTTTTGATATTGCAAAAAGAATTGCTAGATAGAAGATTCCTGCTATAATCATCATCATTCCCAATTCTAAGAGAGAATGAATCATACCACGGCTTGCGTAGACTAGAATTCCCATAATGAGTGCTGCTAAAAATTGTTTCCATATGGGACCGACAAACGAAAACTGCAATTCTTTTTTAACCGGAATAAGAATAAGAAGAACACTTGCAGAGACAATAAAGGACGCTAATGCGACACCATTATAACCAAACCAGCGTATAAACAGAATCGTCAAGACCCACGTTAAGATTGTCCAAAATACCATATATTTCAGCGTAATTTTTACTTTTCCGATAGCATTCAGTAAGTTTGTTAAAGGCACACTTATCGAAGCAAAGAGTGTATCCAAAGAAAAATACATTAAGGAAACTAATGCATTTTCCCATTTCCCGTATCGCGGGATAAATTTGATAAGATCAGGAGAAAAGACAATAAATCCTACAACGATAGGGAAAATGAAAAACGAGATTAAAAAGAGAGACTTTTCAACTACTATCTTTAATGCTTCTTTATTGTGCTGTAAGCGGCTGTAGGAAGGGAATGTGACTTTAATAACATTATCCATAACAAGCCGTAAAGGAAGAGAACCCCACTTTTGTCCAAACCCAATATATCCAACCTGTGTAAGTGGCAATACAGATGCTACATATAGATCTACCAAATCATCTTTTAAAAGTGCAAGGATACTATTTCCTTGATAAGGAGATCCGTGAGAAATAAGTTGCTTGATGAGTGATTTTTTAAACGCAAACCCAATACTCCATGGCTGTATATAATAAATTAATGGCAATCCCACAATACTTCTTAATAAAATTGCGATAGTAAATGTATTCACACCAAAACCTAAGAGTGCAAAAGTAATAAGAGCAATACTGTAAACAAGTCCTTCGGCAATCTGGGGTACAACAAGCTTTTGGAAATCAAGTCTTCTTTCAAGTAAAACTGTGGGGATAGTTTTAAGTGAGGAAAATATAAAAGAAATTAAATATGCGTAATAGACATATAAACCTTCAGTTGTTAAATGAAACTGATGCGTGATAAATGGAGTGAGGAGAAAACCAATGATGACAATACTAAAAACTAAAATTTGCTGAATCGTAAAGGTTGTCCGTAATTCCTCAACTGAAGGTTCTTCTTTCTTTTGTACAATAAGAGCAGCCAAGCCAATATCCTGAAAATATGCCAAAAAGACGTTGATCGCACTGACGACAAAAAAGATACCGAACATTGCAGGTTCGAGATATATTGTCAGAACAAAGTTACTGACAACTGCCAAAATTTGCACGAGGAATGAACGGGAAACGAGGGCAAATATTCCTGTTACTGATTTTTTAGCAACTACTTGTAAATCAAAATCTTCCATTTTTTAAATCCCACCATAATATAAAACTTTCAAAAATAGCTCGAAGAATAACCAGGAAATTTGCACCGCTTTGATATCCCAATTTTCTTGGGTAATGTGTTACCCCAACCTCAATTATTTTCAGCTTTTTTCTTTTTGCCTTGGCCAATAACTCAGTTGAGACCAAGGCTCCTTCTGAACGTAAAGGAATAATTTGCTCAATTGCTTCTTTGCGAAACATCTTAAAAGCACAATCAATGTCTCTAACGTAAAACCTGAAAAGAATTAAATCCCAAACTTTTAAGAGATACATTAATAACAAGCGTTTCCCTAGATTCTTATCCCTTCTTTTTTTTCGATAACCGATAACAATATCTGCGTTTGCTATCTTTTCAATTAATTTTGTAACTTCACCAAAATCAAATTGCATGTCGCCATCAGTAAAAACGATATATTTATATTGTGCAACTGAAAATCCAGCTGCTAATGCAGCTCCGTAACCTCTATTTGGCGTATGCGTCACGACACGAAGTCTCTTATCTTGCTTTGTTAATTTCTGTGCTATCTGCAAAGTTTTATCAACTGACCCATCATCAACCATAATGATCTCCCATCGAGAAGCAACTTTTTCTGCTACTTCTTTTGCGTTTTGCACAACGTTTTCTATATTTTTTTCTTCATTCCAAAACGGAAAGAAAATAGATAATTCAGATAATTTTTTATTCATTTCACTTTACGCAAACGGACAATAAGAAAGATAACAATGCAAAACATTGTTATCCCCGACAATGCATTTCCTATACTTCGGACTGTTGTGTCTTTAAATACTGCAGTGACTGTATGCATTCCTCGGCCTATAGGAACCCGCAACAATTTCAATGCATTCTTTGAAGAATAAGAGACTTCTTTACTATCGATAGAGACATGCCATCCGGGAAAATCGTATACATTGATTTGTAGTATACCATTTGATTTAACTGAAACAAACGCAGTTTTTTGCTGAGGGATATCTTTTTTCACTTGAATATTCATATTTCCGGTAATAGAAGAAAATGGACTTTTGGCTATTTGATCCTTAGTGATATTTACTATAGTATTTCCATGAGGTGATTTTCTTGTCGATATCCCATTTGGTACATATTCAAAAGATAAATTGCTTGTGTCCCATCGCATAACACTTTCACTGACATAATCTTGATCAGTTACATTGGTAAGATATTTTGATGGATTAAAAATTGTTACACCTTTATACAAAACGAACGCGATCATCACGATACCCAATATATACTGCAAATAAAGAACCCACTTTTTATTGAGAAAAGGAAAAGGGGTAATGAAGAGTGCTCCTATAGCAAATGACGAGAGGAAGAAGCTAATTTCAAGGAATCGCCATGGAAATTGGATATATGCCATTACAGACCTCAGGGTATCCCAAATAAACTTTGATGCAGAGATTTGCATAAATAATGAGAAGACAAAAAGGAAGATGAGAAGAAATAGAAGAACTGCGGTCTTTCTATACTTTTTAAATAAAAATAGTGCATAAACAAAAACAGCAATGATGCTAAGAAAGTATACCTTCCCAATTTGGAATGAAATACCATCCCCCATACCCGGAACTGACCCGCCATAGCCCCAAGGGGAATGCCAAAATTGTATAGGATAGACAAAATACAGTGAATAATCTGCTAATTCTTTTGTCAACAAATTTACCATTGTATTATGCTTCTCTGCCAGCGAAGGCAACCAAAAATAAGCAGATAACAAAACACCAAGTGTGCCAGAAATAAGTACTGAATGAATAAACTGTTTTTTCTCCTTTGTTATCATTACAAGATAAATCAGAAATCCTAAGATGAACGGTGAACTCATCATTGCGATAAGATTGTGGGTTAAAACAAAACATGCCAGCAAAACACCTGTGACTATCGTCCATAATGTTCGAGGTTTTTCTGCTATTTTTGTAAAACCGAGAAAGATGAAAGGGAAAAAGACAAATGACCAAAATTCCGGCAGTGCTCCGCGAACATAAACATCCACACTATGATATGACGCATATGTATAAAGAACCGCAGAAATCACCCCAGCTAATCTGCCGAAATAATATCTTGAAAGCCAGTACATACCAATAGCTGCAAGAAGAAAACCTGTTGCTATCATGATTTTTATTGAAGAGATATAGGAAAACCCGAGCAAATGATAGACCTCTGCGATGTAATAAACAAAAGAAGGATAAAAATTAAATAATGGATAATCATATCCATAGCCTAAATTCTGCGAAAGCCGTGGTGGCAATTGTCCAGAAACAACATCAAGATGTAATTCGTGTAATCTCCCTACTTGTTCACCGTCGTGGATGGGGAAAAAGCCAGGATGGAAGAGAGGTGCTATCGACCAATAACAGAATGCAATAACAACCAATGTGGGAAGTAACCTATTTAATGTTTTCATTCAGCGTACCTTCTTCCACTTGATAGATGACAACTCGTGTTTGGGTGTTTGGATGAGTATATGTCTGCACAACTCTCACAGGCCATCCTGCGGGCGCATCACCGGGTCGGTCACAAAAGCCTCCAGGGCATGGTTGATAGAAGATAAAGTATGTGGGCATTGTCTTTGCTTTTTCTACTAAATCTTTAGGAAAATCTTTTGTTATTTCCCAATAATATCCTTTAATTGAAACATTTGGATTTTTAGATAGATATAATTCTATCCCTTGTGGATAAAGTCCGAAGGTTCCTTCAGTTGCTACATAAATTGGTCCACTTTGCGCTTGATTTTGAAGATAGGTAACAGCATCTTTCAATCCCCAACCACTTGTCCATGCTGTAACATATTGAGTCTTATCGGACTGTGGAATTGGTGCAGCTATTGGGTTTGCCGCAAAACTTAAACAAACATATAAAGGATAAAGTAAAAAGATAATTGCAATAAATCCCGCTGTAACAAAACGCATTTGAGCTTTTATATGCCAGTATTTGATAATCAAATCAATGAGATATCCTAAGCCCCACCCTGCCAAGAGTATCAAGGGCAAACTCATAAAAAAGACATACCGAGCAAAAATCTCCTTCCCTATTAAAGCAAAACCAATATAGGGAAGAAGAAAATATATGAGCAACATTACCTTCTCTTTAAAATTTTTCTTGAGATAAAAAAGTGCCACGAGTACCAACAAAATATATGGAATTGTTAGATATCCCAAAAGAGATGCCGTCATACCTTGGAAATTGCCAATGAAAAATTGAAAAGGATGATGAATCCATTCTGAAATTGGGTAATAAAAGGTATTATTTTTTTCATTAGTAACGTTTGGGAGCGGTGACAACTTAACAACGAAATACATTACTTGTGAAATAACAACGCTTAGAGCAGTAAAACCGAACCATTTCAGTAATTCCCTTCTCCAATGTTTTTGACGAAAATCAAAAAGTATCAAGGTTATAGGAAGTAACAGGATACTGAAAAAAACAGGAAGCTTAGTGAGATTTTCTGCTCCTAAAATAAATCCCAAATTGTATGCATCTGTTAAACGCATAGATTTAATGAGCATCAGTGAGGCATAAACTGACCAGATAAAGAACATCGCTACCATACTGTCATAAAGAGCCATACGGTCCATGACTTGAGCAAACGGATATGCAATGTAGAGCGCCATTGTGAAAAGCGCCCATGATCTTTTTTTGAATAAAGTAAAACTCACCAAACCTAATCCGAGCATCGTGAAAAAACCTGTAAAAACAGACACCATTCTTCCACCTACAAGAGGATCGTGAAAAATCTTGAGGAATGGATACATAATCCAAATGAAAAGCGGTTGCTTGCCATCAGTAAGAGAAAGGAATCGATACATGGGATCGCCCAGGCCAATTTGTGCCCATCGGATATAGATTGACTCGTCAGTAAAAATCGGTAGGTTCGTGAGATGATAAAGCCGCAGAACAAAATAAAATATTGCCAAAACAATAAACAACCCTAAGTATTTTGTAAACTTATTCATAATACTATTATACTCAAAAGTTTGCTTTCTCAGCAATGGAGTGAAGAAAGTAACTGATACTTTTTATGTAAGCTCATGCTATGTAAAATGCATTACGATAGCTCAGATCGTCAGTACCATTTTGCTGATTTTTTAAATACTCCCTCAGTCGTAACCGCACTCCAAGAAGCTTGCTTAAGCGCATTCTCGGATGCAAGAGAAAGATCAACAAACGGCGTGCCTACTACTTTTCTTCCATGCTGATCTAAAGGATAACTACAGATTGCATCTATCATACCTAGCTTAACCGGACGACCTGATTTAGGTTTTTTCTCAAATTGCATCACGTATGTAGTCGCCTCAGCTATCCACCCCCTGTCTCCATCACACTTATACACTTCTATCGGATTATCTGGATAATTAGCCTGCAAAGCCGCAACTACATGCAAGGTCTGGTCCGGAGCCAGAATGAATGAGCGATCGCGGTTGTAATCAAATACAACCATACTGAACCCGATTGATAGGCCAATCAGGAGACTAAAGACAACGCCATATCGCATGATCGAGGCAAGTCGATACACGACATAACCCACAAGAAACAGGAGAAACGGTTCGAGATAGTAATGATACGGAAAGTAGCGCTCTCCCCAATAATACCGCAGCTGAATTATGTTCAAAAAAACAACAATTGCCAGTATCCACACAGTACGTGGCAACAATTTACGAAAAGCTTCAAAGCACAACACCGCAGGCACAATCAAAAGCAGTGCAGCACTCACCAATATCGGCGTTCCAAAGATGAACTGTATCAATGACGGCCAAAACGTACCCAAATAGATCTTCCAACTATTTGGTACATAGATGCGATCGCGTGAAGCATACATTTCGACAACTCCCCGAAGCGTATGCCAGTCATGCGATATGTTAAAAATGAGTAACGGTATGAATGTAAGGAATACTCCCAACATAACCGCCAGAGCCGTCTGTACTTTTCGAGAAGAAGAGAAGAACCACACAAGAACCGGTACTATCAAAAGTCCAGCCATTTGGTAGTGTGCATTAATGCCAAGTCCAAGAGATGCACCGAGAACGAAATACCACCACACACCTGGTCTCATGGTAGTGAGGATGCGAGTACTCGACCACAACGTGAGGGCAGCAAATAGTGTGACGGGAGATAAGTTGGAAAGCGATCCGCTTGCGACAAACTCAGATGGGGCTAATGCTGCGAAACCGGCAAGCACATAGCCCAGTGCTCTGGATTCAACGAGCCTTCCTATATCGTACATTGCGACGACGGTTATCAGTGTCGCGGCTGTCATCAGCAACCATGGCGCGAAAGGAGTTTTGAATAAGAACTCCACCATTATCAAACTCAAGTAATACCATGGCCCAAAGGTAAACGGCCCAGTAGATGAGAAGGCGCCGGCAAGTGGAAAATAAGGATGACTCGCTCCCTCAAATGCAATGATAGCATCACGAGTAGCGTCAGGATCAAACCCATACCCATGCGGAAAATCGAATAGTCGGATAACAGCAGCAATTAGGACAATTGCGGTTATAGGCAGGACGTTCTTAGAAGCTAATACGCGAAGATGAGCTCTCGTAAACATATATTGTTAAGCTTATTATACATAATAAAGCGTTTTTTTCATAAAAATTATCATTACTTTTAGACTTTTTTAGATCGTACCAAAACTATTTGTTTGTACAAAAAATAAATTGAAGTAAAACAAAAAGCGATAGTGTAACTCATTATTATAATTTGAGAAAGAAGTTGTGGGACTGGTGGATCCCAATTTCCTAGATAGAGATATGGTAGATAGAGAAAAAGTGAAATAAAAGATATAACAATAGTTGGGATCAGTACATACAGTTTATGGGCAAGAAAAGCAGAAAAGCTCAAAGGTGCGAGCAAATACCAAGGCTGAAAATTACCGCTTTGTCTTGATTCAGCAATTACACCCACCATAAGTAAAACGAGAATAAACCCAAATATATTATCCCACTTAATTGTTTTTTCACTGTGCTGCATCACATGGATAAACATAAAGACAGGAATTAAAATTCCGGTCAGAAATTTTATACCAATTGAGAACAGTAACAGGATATATGTCTTACCATAGTTTTTAGATATAAGTAGAAAGAATGCAGCTACAGCAAGAAACATCATAACGATATCGATATGTGCCGATACCAAACTCTCAATTAGAACAAGTGGGTTTAATCCAAAAAAGATAAGACCAAAGATCTCTCTTTGCGGAAACAACTTTTGAAATATTTTCCCAATAAAATAGACTGTCCCTAAAAAGCTTAGTGTCATCAGCATTTTGAAGAAAAAGAAGGTTACCAAAAATATCTGCATGCCAATAAAAGAAATTGGAACAGTTAAACCAAGCCAAACTGGTCCATACGGAAATGGCCGATGTGTCCAATGCATAAACGATAACATAGGATCACCTGGATAGTCCAAAGCCTTATGGACATAAGGATTAGCATGATAATGTGTTATAATCTTTGCGTCAAAAATATAATTAAAAATATCATAGGAGAATGCGTTATAGGAAAATGTTAAAAGAACAGCACCCAAAATAATGATAGCCCATACATATTTCTTGTGTACTTTTTTATGATTGGCCAAATATAATGTAACAAAATAAAGCAGTGTCAATAAAGAAACTAAAAATATATATATAAGGGATGAAAGCGGACGTTCAAAATAACCAATATGTTGAAAATACGTGACAATATTGCGCAGAATAGTAACTTTTGAAAAAGTTAATCCCAGATCAATTTGTGAGAATGAATAAAGGAAAAGCCCAAGAAACGTTAAGCTTTGAATAGCAAAGAGTACTTTTTCTTTAACAGAGAATGTTTTAAAAACCATTATAAATTTCTATACTTTCCTGCCAAGATATATCGTTTCATTCTGAGAAGATCAATCACCCCTTGCATAGAATCTTTCACAGGATTTACTCGTCGCGTCTCAACATGCAGCCACTGAACCGGCACTTCTTTTATTTTATACTCTTTTTGTTTGGCTAAATATAATAGTTCTATGTCCGATCCAAAAGTAATTGCGGTTCCCGAAATTTTAGTAAATCCATAATTAAGATTTTTATATTGTTGGAATATATCCTGTGCTGATTGACCTGTGAACATCTTAAAGCCACACTGTGTGTCAAGAATTTCTGGTAGTCCTATTAATATTTTTCTTAAAACAATTGCACTTCGAGAAATAAATAAGCGAATCCAAGGTGCTCCTTTTCGAGTGTTATTCCGAGAACCTATGGCGATATCATATTTTTTACTTTCTAAAAATGGCAATAATTTATTAATTTCTTCTATTGGAGTTGCCTGATCCATATCAGTAAATACTCTATATGAACCTTTTGCTTTTAGCATTCCAGTGGTAACAGCTCCAGCTTTACCATAATGAGGATTTTTTATAAGAGAAAAATGTGGGTTTTCTTTACAGAATCGCCCGACGAATTCACTGCTACCATCTTTTGACCCATCATCCGCAATAATGACTTCATAGCTATATTTCTTCTTTGAAAGAAAATGTTCTATTTTATCAAGAACACCTTTCTGAAGATTTGCCATTTCATCATAGCATGGGATTATTACCGATAAATAAATTTCCCGCATGCTTGGATTATACTAGAAATGCACAACGTCAACAAATAGCTAATATTTTAGATTGAAAGTTGCTTTTGTATTTGTACTTTGACTTTTTTTGCTTTAAAGTCTTTTTCAAGGAGTGCTTTATGCGCAGTAAGAAAGATCCCATTCATAGTCAGGTGTTTTTTTACTTGAGGATCAGTTAATAATTTCAAAACTTTATAACGAGGCGTCAGAAATGTTTTATTTCCAGTTGCACTTTCAATTGCCAAATGGCATATAAATTCAGTTGTTCCTTGAGGTAAATTGTTTAAGATAACCAATAATTCTTTATTTGATAAATCTTTCCCCCAATTAATGTCATAAAATCTGTTTATTTCATATAAATGTTTATGGTTGCCATGTTTTAAATTACTTAATAGAAGCGCTGAGTTAACAATAACCTGGGTAACAATTGGCTTCTTCCATACTCCCAGGGTAAGATTCCAACTATTAAAATAATTTCCTCGTAATGACTGAATTTTTTCTCTATCAGCAAAAGCACTGACAATCTTAAAAATTGATGGATAGAGATGTATATGATGATGACTATCAATATGAGTAATTGGGAGGCCAGTTTTTTTCAAAGCGGTATACTGTTTTTTTAGTTCCTGTTCAATTTCTGTGGGTTTGATATTTTTTGTGGCAACTCTTCCGATCATATGAGGCCAATG
>JBBSGT010000002.1:0-67799 GCA_038253825.1 Candidatus Levyibacteriota bacterium | reverse complement strand
AAGACTTCCTGCGTAAATCCTTTTTTGCCGTTCATTAAAATGCTGCATGGTTTGAAAATGAAGATAGGCAGTCCCTTCCATAGTCATCTTACCATAGCATATTTTATGCAATTTGTGAAGTTATTTCAGATTGTCTACTTAGCTCCTAGTTTCGGCTTATAACATATCTCTCTTCCATTGTTGCTTGCAAACGCATATACTAATAGAGAGATGAAAAAAATAACCTTTTTAGGTGCAGCAGGTGAAGTCACAGGATCTTCATATCTTGTCACTGCACAAGATGATACCCAAATACTAATTGATCTTGGAATGTTTCAAGGTCCCAAGGAGATTTCTGATCTTAATTTTCAACCTTTGCAGTTTAATGCCGCAAATATTAAAGGTGTTGTCCTAACACATGCCCACTTGGATCATTGTGGAAGATTGCCAATGCTTGTTTATGGTGGATTTGCTGGAAAAGTATATATGACAGCCCCAACATTTGATCTGATTGAAGTGATCCTTATGGATTCAGCCAAGATTGCACAAGAGAAATTCGATGTCCCGCCCTTGTATGGGATAGATGAAGTTGAAAAGCTGTTACAAATGGTAGAGATTGTAGAATATGATAAAGAATTTCAATTTGGTACCTTTGCCGTTACATTGAGAGATGCAGGACATATTCTCGGCTCGGCATCCGTTGAGGTTATCGATAGAGGAGACAGCAAAAAAGCGCTCTTTAGTGGTGATTTGGGTAAGACGCCTGAAGATATCATTAAGCCTACTGTATATAGTGACAATGCAGATATTGTGGTTATGGAGACGACATACGGAGACAAAGTGCACGTCCATGAAGATCCAACGCAAATTCTCATGGAAGAAATAAACGCAATCGAGCAGGTAAGTGGAGTTTTGCTAATCCCTGCATTTTCGCTGGAACGTACTCAAGAAATTCTTCATAGGATTCATCATTTAAAGAAAGACGGAAAAATTCAACGGGACATACCAGTTTTTATGGATAGTCCAATGGGTATCCGCGCAACGGAAATCTTCAAGCAATTCCGGGAATTTTATAACGAAGAAATGCAATCACATAAAAATGATCCTTTTTCCTTTGAAGGTCTGGCAGTGACAATTGAACCGCGAGACAGTAAAGAAATTATTAAAGCTATAGAGCCCAAAATAATTATTGCTGGCTCAGGAATGCTATCTGGTGGACGCATACTTCATCATGCTATTAACTATTTGCCTTTGAAAACGACACGTATTCTTTTTGTCGGCTATCAGGCTGAGGAGACACTTGGTCGTAAAATTTTGAACGGGGCAAGGAAAGTCTGGATTAGAGACAAACAAATTACAATCAGAGCCAATGTGCGCGCGATTACCACCATGAGTTCACACGCAGATCAACCAAGACTTCTTACCTGGATCAATCATATCAAAGGAGTCCAAAAGCTTTTTCTAACCCATGGAGAAACAGAACAGCGTCATATTTTTAGAGAAAAAGTGAAACAAACGACACAAATACAACAAGTATTTCTCCCCCTCAATGGCGAAACATATGATGTGTAATCTATTTTTTCTATCTTTAAATATTCCAAACTTAAATCCCCGACCGTAAGGTCGTGGGAAGTTTATTATAGTAGATTTATCACAGAGAATGTTACGTATTTTTATGCTTGAACCTCTGCTTGATAGCCAGTTTCTTTTATTTGTGCAATAACCTGCTCAATTTTGACACTCTCCTCAAACTCTACTTCACATTCTGATTTTGCGTAACTCGTTTTCGCAGATTTTACACCTTTGACGTAATCTTCTAAATCTCCATCGATACTCATTGCACAGCTTGTACAATGCATACCGGTAATTTTAAATTTTTGCTTAATAATTTTTGCCATACTAAATAACGTTTATTGTTCCTCGATACATACCCATGCTACACATAAACGGAAGTGGACCAGGTTGATTTGGCGCAGTAAAGGAAAGCGTATCAGATTTTCCAAGAGGAACAATTTTTTGGACATTGAGGCTTGGAATGGTAAATGCTTGCGTACATCCTTGTCCTCCTGTATTTTTCAGATGAATTGTTATTGGTGATCCTGCTTTGACGGTTAGGTTATCGGGGTTATATCCACTTGCTGTTATATCAATATTGGCATCATTTACTGCAGCTTGAGCAGCTGAGCCACCATTAGTGCTGCCCGAAGCTTCGGCAGTAATTCCTGATATATTATCACAATAGCTAATCGTACAGATAAAGCCTTTTGCTAGATTTTCAAGAGTGAAGTTACTTCCCGTAAGGGCAATTGCATTGTTTATATTAAATATCGCTAAAAGAATAATTGCAAAGGCTGCAAATCGCATAAACTTTTGCTGCAATGCATCACCTAGTTTCGTTGCGAAGTAACCTAAGAGGAAAAAAACAGGGGAAGTACCCAAGACAAAAGCAAAAAGAATTGCAGCTCCATAAGCAGGATTACCAGATGCAATAGCAAGCGCCATCATTGCTTGCGTTGTCCCACAAGGTATAAAGACAGTAAATGCTCCAAGAAGAGCTGGTGCAAACATATCTTTATTCTTTGATTGCTTCCTCACAAGACGAGTTAAATAGCGTGGTGGCTGGATGACAAAGTAGCGAAAAATTGGATGAACATTTAGGATATTTAATGCCGTTCCAATCATGAAAATACCAATGACAAATTGCATGATTGTTTTTGCACTAAGAGATAGTTGAAATGCGGAACCAAGCCATCCTAAAAGAAATCCTAAAATTGTATATGCGGCAAGTTTTGCTATGACGAACGTGAGGATTGGTAACGCACTACCTGACTTGATTTTATCTTTTAAACGTTGTTCTTCACGTTGTGCAATTGTTGCAGCCAAGAGGCCTCCTTGCACTGCCATGCATGTAAGTCCACCTGTTATAAGACCAGTTAAAAATATGCCTATTAAGCTCGAAGTCTCCATAAACTATTATCTACTACAAAGTGTAGTAAATATTTTGGAGATTGTCAAGGACTACTAACAATTTCTTTATTTTGTGGGAGTATAGTTGATACTTTTATTGTATGTTTTCTTATCTGAACGATAAAGTTGTTTACACATTGCAAGACAGGCGTTATTTTGAGGACAAATCATCATAGCATCTTCGCCTTTATTATGAAATTCCATAGCTTGAACCGGAGTAATTGTGATAATACTCATAGCGAGAAGTGAAAAGATACTTATAAGAATATGTCTCAATTTATATATTTTGATTGTTTCTTTTTTTTCAAGTAAAGAATTGATTCGTGGTTCGAGAGTATCATAATCTGCAATAGCTGATGCAGTAGCTATTGTAACTGAAGGTATTGAGAGGAACTTTCTTAGAGCTGAAATAAGCGGCTCTGGACTACCAAGTTCTTTGATTGCTTCATTATCGGCATTGATCTCTTTTTCAATACGGAAGTTTCGCAGGAAATCCGAAAACAGTGGAAAAAATGGAAGAAGTGATTCACCTACAGAGGCAATAAGCATTGTTACCGTGTCTTTATTTTTTAGATGATATCGCTCATGATACAAGACTGCTTCTATTTCTTTATGCGATAGGCTATTGACTAATGAAGTTGATATATAAATCTTTGGATTTCTAAACCCCAAACAAAAGGCAAAATATTTTTCAGAGTGAATAAGGAATGTTTTATTTTGTAAGTACGTTTTTTTAAGAAGCGTTAGTAATTCAGTATTTTGCTGAGAATTTTTTAGGAGCTGTTTTTTTGATAACTGAACTTTTGTATAAAGAATAATAAGTTTTATAAATGCTATCATTATGAATGCAAAAAATATGAAAAATGGAATTAGACCCAAATAGTTAGGTAAGGGGAGAGAAAGTGAATTCATAATAGATTGGCAATAATAGACAGTATGATTTATAAGTGGAAGAAGGCGTTGTAGTGCAAGGAGAGTTGACGTTCCTAATACAATAAATAAACCTAAAAAAATACAAAGTTTCTTATTTACTCTTATCATGGTCTTCAAGCAATTTGATAAAATATTCTTTCCTTTTTACGGGTAGCGAATCAATACTTTCAGCAAAAGAGGCAATAGCTGTATCTCCAAAAGAATTGATAAATTTCTTAAGGAAAGTTTGAGCAATATTTTTACTATACGATTCTTTTGATACTTTGGGAGAGTAAATATACCCTGATTTACCTTCTACTCTTTTGAGAAGCTCTTTTTCACAGAGTCTTTGCAGAATTGTGGTTACAGTCGTATATGCAATCTTCCGAGTCTTTTCAAGTTTGGTAAGAATCTCTCTAGCAGTAGATGTGTTAGCCTCCCAAAAAATATCCATTATTTGCTGTTCTAATTCTCCAAGTGTTGCTGTCTTCATACGACATATTGTAGCAGGTACATATTCTCTCTACAACGCTATTTAATTTGTGGGTATTCTATTAGCTCAGTTTCAGTTGTGGCATGTTGAATATGATATCTTTGATTAAGTTCCTCTTTTACTTTCTTTACTATTTTGATACTCTCTTCAAGATCACAATCTTCTATAACAATATGACAAATGGTATATCAGGATTTTGCTGACTTGCTATTTGCAACAAATATTTGGAAACATCAACACCGACTGGCGCAAAACCTCTTTGCTTAAAGAGCGCTTCATCTCTTCCATGACCACAGCCAATACTTATTATTCGAGAGCCTGGAGAGAGTAAATCAGTAAATGTCCATATTGCTCTATCAGAATATTTATCCGCTTTGTTTTTAGCATACTTCGAAGCAATTTCGTTATAAACAGTTGCTGTTCGTTCAACTCTTTCTGTCATATTCTGTGCTAAATTTTACTTTTCTTCAAAAGTAGAGAATTCGATACAACAGAAATACTAGACATTGCCATTGCAGCTGAGGCAAGAACTGGAGGCATGAGTAAATGGAAAAAGGGGTAGAGAACTCCTGCTGCGACAGGAATTAAAATTATATTGTAGCCAAATGCCCAAAATAAATTTATTTTAATTGTTCGCATGGTCTTTTTTGAAAGAGTGATAGCAGAAGCAACTGAGCTTAAATTTTTATTCACAAGTGTTATATCCGCTGCTTCAATTGCCACATCCGTTCCCGTTCCCATTGCGATTCCTAAGTCAGCTGCGGCAAGTGCTGGGGCATCATTAATACCATCTCCAACCATGGCGACTTTTTTCCCTTCTGCTTGAATTTTTCTCAGTTCTGCTTCTTTTTCTTCTGGCAATACTTCGGCAAGCACTCTGGTAATACCTACTTGCTTTGCAATTGCTTCAGCTGTCCGTTTGTTATCTCCAGTTATCATAACTACCTCTATACCCATTTTTTGTAGTTTTTCAACACCTTCTTTTGCAGATTCCTTAACTGTGTCAGCAACAGCAATGAGTGCTGATAGCCGGTTATCAACAGTTAGTAGCATAACTGTTTTTCCCTCTGTCTCAAGTTTGCTCACATGTTCTTCAACATCAGTTAGGGCAATTTGTTTACTTTCCATAAACCTTCTATTACCAAAATGAATCAATTTCCCATCAACGACACCTTTCACTCCATGTCCGGGAATTGCGTGGAATTTTTCAACTGGTAAAAGAACAACATGTTTGCTTTCTGCTTCTTTTACTATTGCCTCAGCGAGTGAATGTTCTGAACCTTTTTCTAAAGAGGCTGCAAGTTTGAGAATTTCATCTCCATTTATATGATTACTAGTAATAATATCTGTCACCACAGGCTTTCCATTTGTGAGAGTTCCAGTTTTATCAAAGATAATCGTTTGTATTTTATGTGCTGTTTCAAGGCTTTCTGCATCTTTGATGAGGATGCCATTCTCAGCTCCTTTTCCTGTTCCTACCATTATTGCAGTCGGGGTTGCCAGTCCCATTGCACAAGGACAGGCAATAATAAGGACTGCTACTGTATTTAATATCGCAAAGAGTAAAGCTGGTTGTGTACCAAAATCATACCAAACAACAAAGGTCAAAAGAGCAAGCATCAGGACAATTGGGACAAAGTAGGAAGAAATAAGATCGGCGATTCGTTGAATCGGAGCTTTAGATCCTTGTGCTTCTTGGACAAGTTTAATAATTTGTGAAAGCATGGTATCACTCCCAACTTTTGTCGCTTTGTAGAGGAAAGTTCCTGATTTATTTAAGGTTGCCCCAACAACGCTGTCGCCTTTTGATTTCTCAACCGGAATACTTTCACCGGTTATCATAGACTCATCAAGTGTAGAATCGCCCTCAGTAATCTCGCCATCAGTTGGTACTTTCTCTCCAGGTCTGACACGAATTATATCGCCAATTTCCACTTGTTCTATTGGAATATCTATCTCTTGCCCAGCTTTTACTACTCTCGCAGTTTTTGCTTGGAGTCCAGCAAGTTTTTTAATAGCGTCAGATGTACTAGATTTTGCTCGTGCTTCAAAAAAACGACCAAGTAATATCAATCCAATAATGATCGTTGAGGTATCAAAAAAAGGCATAGGCATAATACCTAGCTCTTTAAAGAGTTGTGGAAAGAAGGTAACAATAACAGAATAACCATAGGCAATAGTTGTACCGATAGCAACGAGTGTATCCATATTTGCGGTTCGATGGCGAAGTGAAGCAAAGGCTGCACGATAAAATTCCCAGCCAGCCCATAGCTGCACTGGAGTCGCAAACATAAATTGTAAAAGGGGGTCTTTGAGTATTTGAGGTGCAGTTTCCATAATACCTGGGAAACTTCCCCAAAGGATTAAGCCACCAAAAAATAAGCTAAATATCACTTTATTTCTCAGTTCATTGAGCTCTTTATGTTTTTGCTTTTTTTGTTCTTCTTCTGACAATATTTCTTCGTCAACAAGAGCTCGATACCCGACATTTTTCACAGCTGATGCGATATGATCCTTGGTTACTTTACTCTTGTCAAAGGTAACTGTTGCTTGTTCTGTAGCAAGATTGACATTACAAGCAACAACACCATCAATTCTTTTAACTGCTCGTTCAATGACCCGTACACAAGAGGCACAATGCATGCCTTTTACTGGGTATGTTTTTTTTATTTCTTCCATACTATATTGGTGCTTGTTCAGGCCCTCTATCGTAATTTGTTTCGAAGAATGATTTTATCTGCTTTTCATCAATACTTTTTAATTTTATTATCCTTCCCCATGAAGTAAGCGCAATAGGTACATCTAAATTTATAAGTGGTGTCATTATTTTCTTATCTAAAGAGATACTTTTGAAGATATTTTCAAGTTGTGTAATTTGTTCTTTTGAAAGCTCATTTGGGTTATACCAGAGGATAATTGCTCCGTGCTCTAAGCTGTGAACAAGATGACCATCAGCAGGTGGGACGGTATATATTCCAGCATCTTGAGGTTGTGCATAGTGCGCACCTGCTGCTGGTGGATTTGAATTGTATTGGATTTTCGTTCTGTCTGGAACGTGATCGCGACTTAAAACTTTCACCGCTTGTCCCATCAATGATTTATTTGAAATATTTTGATTTGAGGCACTAGTCAATAAATACCACAAGAAGAAGATAATAATGACCAGTATTATTACGATTGGGATATAAAATGCTAAGTAATTTCTCAGATGCTTCATAATTATTTGACTATAATCTTTCCATGATACATATTCATACCACAAGCAAAGTCTACTTCTCCTGCTTCTTGGGGTTTTACTTCTACAGTTACTTTTTTATTTAGAGGTAAAAATTTGCGCGTTTTGAAATCACCAATAACAACCTCTTCTAAACAGCTACTTGGATCTTTACGAATAAAATTAATTTTAGTTGTTTTCCCTTTTTGAATAGCAACCGTTGCAGGTGAATAGCCACCTTCTACAATAATATCTACTGAATCCCCAACTTCTGTTGCATTTTCGTTTTTCATAAGAAAAAACCAGTAAACAAATCCCATTGCGAATAGGTCAAGAAGAGTAACTATAAGTTTATTCATCGACATATATTATTTTTTTTAAATTTGTTTCCAGAGAACTATAACCAAAAGCACCAAAACAATAAAGATAAGGATCCAGGTGATAAGCCCTAGGAAACCAAAACCCTAGATTCCTCCTTTCACTTCGTTCATCATACGTTGCATATTTCCATATCCCATCATGAAGTTTTCCTCTTAAACACTTGCATGATCTCTGCAATCGCTTCGTCTTTCTTGCCTCTACTAATGGCATCAGCGGCGCAAGTTTTTAGATGATGTTCAAGCAATACATTTCCTGTTTCGTCAAGCCCACTTTTAACTGCATTCAGCTGATGTAATACATCAATACAATATGTATCCTCTTCCAGCATTGTAATGACTTTATCCAGATGTCCACGAGCTATTTTGAGGCGATGAAGAATTCGATCTTGTGTATCCTTTGGTCGGTATGCCATATATCCCCCTGTAGGGGATATCTTACTAAGCTTCATAAAATTTGTCAATAGAGATATAGTAGGCAGTGTTTTCTTCTCAATTAAGCTCAAAATAAGCAAATTATCGTAGGTACGGGCGCCTACAAATTATTTAAGCTTTTTATTCTCTGGAAACACCCTCGATAGTTTGCCTTCTTGCCTTTTTTCATCATTACTTTTAGCAACAATGCTTTCTTTTTTAATCGTTACTTTCTCTTCATATACTACTGGCTATATATACTCCCTCGCATAGTTTTTTCTGGATGCTTGTTTCAATCAACATTGTTTCTCCTGAAAACGGTTCTTTGGGAGTTATTGCAGATCGTTTCTGATGATGCAAACGGCGATGATTGGGGACAAATAGCACGAGATACATTTGATTTGGGTCTACGTGCCCGTAAAATATTTGATAATAATATTCCAGAAGATCAAAAGGTTATTGTCAAAATGATTTGACTCAACCTGATCTTACTAGATCAAAAATTGCAGTTTCAGCCTCAATATTTGTATTTTAAATATAAAGAAGCAGCAAAACGGGTAAATGCGGAAAAAGCCCGGCTCGAATCTACAATCGGATCGTCATATCAGGCTAAACTTGAATTATATTCAAAAAATGATATATGGTACGCCCAGAGGGATTCGAACCCCCGACCATGTCGTTAGAACCGACGTGCTCTATCCAGCTGAGCTATGGGCGCATTTTATACATGTATTGTAGCAAGTAAGCCTCAAAGTTGCAATTTTTTAGCTTCGGACGATTTACCTTATTCGTAGATCACTTGCTAGATAAATAAGAAAATGCTTTTCTAATCTATTTTGCCAATACTTTTTTTTTGCTTATTGACATACACATGAGTAAAACAATAAGCTGTATATATACAATTTTTTCATCAAAGGCTATGAAAACAGTAACGAGAAAAAAAGCTAAAAAAACTTCTATCTCTCAGACCAAAAGGAAGTCTGCTCCTAAAAATTTAATTATCGTTCTTTCCCTCGTAGTCGTTCTTTTCTTGACAATTATTTCCCTCCAGCAGCCCCAAGACCTCCGCCAAGAAGCAGCCACCGTCCCTTCTCCGGCATGTATGGGTTCCTGTCCGACAATTGCACCAACGAACCCAAAGGTTCAAGCGCCAGGACCGATAAATGGAAATAGTTTACCAGTACCTTCCGGTATAGGACAACAGGGTCAAGGAGGACAAGCACCTACGATGGGCGGCCAACAAAATATTATAGCTATGCTTATTAATTTGCTCCAGTCGCTTATTGGAGGTAAGACGAATCCTGGTATAGGCAAAGGTATCGGTGGAGGCAGATTTAAGAATGGTATTGGACCAATCAGTGCTCCCGGACTGGGAGGAGGAACAGGAATAAATGGCGGATTAGGTGGCAGTGGGACTTCTGGAACCAGTATAAATGGATTGCCGGGAATAAATGGAGTAAACGGAAGTACTAGTACAAGTGGAGGTAATAGTATAAATGGTGTAACCAGCACAAATGGAGGAAGTAGTACAACCGGTGGAACGGGAGCCACTGGAACACCAGGAACAAACGGTGAGAATGCGGGAGATTAAAAAAGACTTGAATAGTAGTGAGCACATAGTTCCTTCAGAAATTACGTATACTTGTATTATTATCTTTCCCTAATTTTCAGTTCAAAGGATATAAATTTTTTCTGAATTGTCTTCTAGCTTCATTGACAAGCTGAACGATTTCTCATATAGTTAAGTAAAGTATGTTACAGCGCTTTTTTGATTATCTTTCAAAGAATCAGGTTCTTTTTGCCCTCTTTATCATTTTTTCTGCATGGTTTCTTTTTCAAATCAGGGAGATTCTTTTTTCTCTATTTCTTTCGTATATTATTATGGCCGCTATTTTGCCAATAACACAGTTTCTTCGTAAAAAAAGAGTGCCGAAATTACTATCCGTCTTAATTCCATATTTTGGTATTGTTATTTTATTGTTCTTACTTATTATCCCTTTAATTCCTTTTGTGGTTTCACAAATAGAATCTCTCTTCCTTGGGTTCCCGAAATCACTGGATCAATCTGCTAAATTTGTCGGTTTGAGAATTAATCCACATGAGCTACAAGGATACTTCAACAATCAACTTGCCAACCTTAGTTCAAGTGCACTTACTGTAACGACACAAGTGTTTGGAGGTATCTTTACCGCTATTACTATTTTTATCGTCAGTCTTTATCTGTTGCTTTATAATGATATCTTTAAGAAGAAATTTGCTCACCTTTTTCATCATCATACACATGACAAAGTTCTCACCATAATCGATCAGGTCAATGAAAAACTCGGCGCATGGCTGCAAGGTCAAATGATTTTAAGCGCTTCAATTGGTTTTATTACCTGGATATCGTTAACGGTGTTGGGTGTACCCTTTGCCATTCCGCTGGGGTTACTTGCAGGCGTACTGGAAATCTTGCCTACCTTTGGACCCACACTGGCAGCTATTCCGGCAGTTATTGTAGCACTGACGATATCACCTGCGCTCGCAATAGTAGTAGTGATTACGTATATCCTGATTCAGGCGCTCGAGAATCAATTGCTGGTGCCAAAGATTATGGAACGGGCAGTAGGCCTCAATCCTGTCGCGGTCATTATTGGCGTTACTGTAGGAGCAAATCTGATGGGTATCGTCGGCGCTTTACTTTCAATTCCTTTTATTTCATTTATCCTTGTTATTTATCGAAGTCTCGAAGCACAAAAATAGGTTTTATTTCTTCGCAGTAATCATTGTCCAGGGGAGGGGAGTTTTTACATCTTTTATCAGCATATGTTCTCGTACAAACTTTTCAAACTGCCCTGAACTCCAATGCTGAATGTGTTCAGGATGACCTCCAAGTTTGAGCATATTTTTACCTCGTAGAAATCTTTGAATCGTAAATAATGGTTCATTCGGAACTGAAAGGATGGCGAATTTTTTTGCAACTCGCTTTATTTCTTCCAATGCTTTTCCTGGATCATCAAGATGTTCCATTACTTCAGTACAAATAATAAGATCAAACGCATTATCTTTGTAAGGAAGTTTGTAAATGTCTCCTTTTTTGATCGTCACATGTGGGTGAAGTTGTCTAGCAAATACTAACGCCTCATCCATATATTCGATTCCTTCCAATTTCTTCCCAATATTATTTTTACGAAACATTTCCAAAGTAAATCCTTCACCAGCACCAACATCTAGAATTGATTCAGGTCGAAGAGCTTTTACCTGGACAAGCAAAAGACTTTTAAAATTATCTAAGAAAAATTTACTTAATGGATTCTGCGTAGTATGTTTGGCTAGATTTGTAGTGGTCTCCATAAAGAATGAGCAGAAGATTCAAATCAATCAGAAATTCAAATTGCTCAGTATATTCTCATTTTAACAGTTTAAAAGAAGTGTTACAAGCATAAAAGAAGGAAAGGAGAAAATAGAATTGTCCAGGTCAAAAAATTAAATTAGGTTGAGCGGGTGAAGAGAATCGGACTCTCGTATGCAGATTGGAAATCTGCTGTTCTACCATTGAACTACACCCGCTGATGCTAAGAGTATAGCAAAAAATCGATATTTGCTCAAGCATGATGGCTTTATGCAAAGTCAAAGAATATGGTGTATAATGTTGGCACTGCTCGACAACGATGAGAAAGTTCGTCATAAAAAATCGTCCGAAGAGAAAGTACACCAAAAAAACTGAGCAAGATTCCTCGCTTTCCTTTACTAAATCGTTTTACGGCATGCTTCCGATTTTCATAATGTTAATTGTCTTTATGGCAACATTTGTTGTAAGTTCGCCCTTCCGAAATCCATTAACTTCGATCCAATTTAGCTTTGACTTGTCTTGGATTTCATTGCAAAACCCACTCAGTTTTTTGACATTATGCGGAGGGTTAATTGTGTATGGATATGACGTGATGATGAACAGTTTTATGACCGCTGGAAGCATCCTGATATACGCATTACGAACCGCAGCAAGTGTGCTCACACAAAGTGTTCAATTACTTAATCTTCAGCCATTACTTGTTTTAATGAACCAAGCTTTTTCTTCATCTGTGACCTACATTGCTTCAATATTTATCTTTGGTTTTCAGTCTGTCGTAGATTCAATTGCAATAACTTCTCATGCAATGCAAGTAGCTATACTGAACACTGGAAGCGGTTTGTTTAGGTTCTTTCATGGGGTAAGTATGATTGCAATGAGTATATGGAAAAGTGTTAGCTGGGGAGTTGTTATGCTCACGAAAACTCTAACATTTGTTTTCGCCAATATTTATCACTTCTTTGTTTCAGTCATCCAGGACATACTTTCTTGGTGTTGGTCGATATTGATTGCTTTTACTATCTGGGTAAAATATATTATAGATACAGTTATAACTATGATTGAATGGCCTTTTAAAGTAATTGTGACTTTCTTACTTAAATACAAGCCATTTATAGATATCTTTGACAAATATACGGGTAAAGCTTTCGCTGATATGGCTTTTTGCTTTGCTAATTTCGGAAAAACGATGTCTTCACTCGGAACAAATAAATAATTACTGAAGACACTTTTTGATAAATTCTTGAAGTTGTTCAACAAGACTTTTTTGCATAGTACCAATCATAAAATTTTTAATATAAGTTTTATCAGGCTGCAAATGACTTACTGAGGCGGTTGCAACTTTATCTTGATAATTCACTTGCAGTTCGATATCAGTCGCTGTAGTAGGGAAGGAATACATACCGTCTTTATCTGTTTTTACCATTATACTACTGTCATTAGTAGAGATATCCAAATCTGCCAGTGGGAAATGATCGATAGTTGTAACTTTACCTTTCACTACCGGAGGATTGAAATATTTTTTAATGACCTCAGTAACCTTACGAGGAGTTTTGTCATCGTTCATGAGTGCCGTAGACCCATCAGTAAGATCCCAATAATTTATTCCTAGGACTTTTTCACGCTGTTGATAAAGCTGCTGAAATACCTGATCGACGAAAGTAGCCTGTTGATCCTCAGTCATATTACCATTGATGTCGGGGATAGGAGCACCAAATTCACCAAGCATAAATTTACTCCCATAAGTAGTGTTAAAATATTTAATAATATCTCCCATTTCATTTGCATCTTTGATATAGTGATCAACTGTAACTACGTTGCCGATTTTATCCAAAGTAACCTGATCATATATCTGTTTAGCAATATCTCCATTCATGGAGAACCAATTAAGAGTTATATTTTTGTTAATACTAGAAAAAGCATCTTTCTCAGTAGCATATTCATCGATCAAAAATTGGCGATAATCAGGATAATGTGCAGGGTTTACAGGAACTAACGGACCACCATTTTCAGCTTCTGGAGTTCCGGTGAAAATATCACCATCTTGGAATACTTGAGGGTTAGCTTTAATAAACGTACTTAACCGAGTGAGTTCATCTTGAGAAGATGTAATTTTTGGGTAACCAAACCATCCTTCCCATCCCGAAAAATTGCCGCGAAACCAGATATGGAGATCCTCCGCACGCGCACCTGCTACCCATTTATTCAGAACAGGGAGAAATTCAGCGTCGTATGGTGTATCAATTGCCACACAATTAGCGCCCAAGGATTTAATGGTTTTCATTTCCCAAACAATATTTTTGTCCAGTGTTGGATCATCCAGAGAGGCACGTGCATTATCACGCGATTCTTTCATCGTATCGATACATTGATATTTCCAGAAATTCGTTCGGTCTTGTGCATGAACTTGTTGCGGTTCTATAACCGCCATAAGCGTCAGGATAACAGCAATACTATATAGAGATGATGCTATATGATTAGTTATTGTTTTTTTCATATTTTACATGTTTGATCACTATAAACGAGTTTGAACAATTTGTCCAATTCTTCAGATCAAGCGTTGATCTTTCGGTTTAAGTCTTATTTTATATTCCTTTGTTTGGAAAGATATGTAGATGGTATCTTCGTATTTAAACTAAATAATTGATGGAGTCTACTCAAATTATTTTATGTAAATAATCGCTAATTTTGTAAAAAATATCAGGGTTAATTGGGTCAAGTTGAAAATTTTGTGTTACTTCAGTAGCACTCGTTGCTATCATCGCTTCTTTGTTTTTTATTGTATATTTTCCTCCGCCGGCAATAAGTGTTATTGATCCAGGCGGCATAGCAAAACTATAATTACCATTTTCATCTGTTCGAACATTTACCAACCCTTCTGGAGATTTTATAGGTACATTTGCTAGTGGATCACCATGTGAGTTAGTTACTTGCCCCTTAATAATTCCCGGAGAATAATAATTCTTTACAATTTGATAAGCTTTGCGTAGAGAATAATCATCGTTAAGTAGTTTAGTTGTACCATCCATCAGGACGAAATAATTGACACCCAGAATAGTATCTTTATTTTGATAAAAGGTCGCAAAAATTGCATTGATAAAATTTGCTTGCTGATCTTCGCTCATGTCTCCATTAATATCAGGAATTGGCGCACCGAATTCACTTATAACTACCTTTGAGTTAAGTTTTGTAGGAAAATAATGGAGATAATCTGACATAGACCGAGTGTTTTTTACATAGTGGTCTATTGAGACTACATTTTCATAGGCATTGATTGTATCCTGATCCATTACTTCTTTTGCTCTTCCACCAATAACAGAAGCAATATTCGTATGTACATTTTTATGGATGGTAGCGAAAGCTGCTTGATCTGACGCTTGCTGCTTTCTTAAAAAGGCAAGATATTCTTCATTCTTTGCCGGTTGCGGCCAATAATGCGCGTTTTCACATTCCGGGCAAGCATCAAAAATATCTTTGTCGGCAAAAAGGTCTGGATTATTTTTGATAAATTCACTCGTTTTCGCAATATGCTCTTCTGGCGTAAGATTTTTAGGGTAATCAAACCATCCTTCCCAAGCTGACCAATTACCCCTGAACCAAACATGCAAACCTGCGTCACGAGCATACTTTACCCAACGTTTTAAGTAAGGCTTAAATTCATTATCATACGGGGTATCTATAGCGACATAGTTCGCGCCTGTATCCTTTATTAACCCAAGTTCTGTTTTGATATTAGTATCATAATCCGTATTGTTGAGTTCTTGTCTGGCTTTATCTCTCGAGGTCTTCATAGTATCGATTGATTGAATTTTCCAAAGCTTGTCTGGAACTGTCGATCCCTCGGGGAAAACGCGTGGAATAAAAGCAAAAATACCAAAAAGAAAAACACAGACGAATATTCCTGAAAATATTTTTAATCTACTTCTTCTCATATATATCAAATTTCTTGTAGGTATGTATAATTTCATAATTCTCTAAAAAATCGGGATTATTATATAGTATTCGATAGACGCTGTCTGGCGGGTAGCTAAGAACAGCAATATATTGCACGCTTTTTGAAGGCTCTCTTAAAGCATCTGTCCAGTGATTACGAGTGCCTTCATGAATGTAATTTTTCATGGGTATCCCTGCTCTGGCAACAAATGCGTCATGGGATGCAAGACTTGTCAAAATCAGACCTCCTTTATAATGCTCTGCCAACCATTTGCTTGCTTCAATAGTATAGTATGTCTCCTGTAACCCATGTAATCCATCTGCCAATGTGACTGGGACACCTTGTATAACAAAGAGATAGCTTTGCGCTATCAGTAGGAAAAGTACGATTATCCTAGCATATTTGTTGGAAGCAACAATACCAAGCACCACAGCAATTGCGGGTAATGCCATCATACCATATCGGATATTAAACATACCAGGATTTGTGGGTGCTTGTGGAACATTCATTGCAGATTGACCTAAAAATAAGGCAATGATATTAAAGATAATAGGTGAAATGATAGCAAATAATACAAGTAATTGGCTTTTCTTTCTAAGAATAAATGGCACAATGCATATACCTATAAAGCCCGCTATGGTAAGCAACATACCGTTGTTATTAATGACAGCCCATATATAATACAATCCGGCGAGATAGATGTTATGTTGGGTTGGTAGTTGTCCAACTTGTTGTAACACTTTCTGTTGGGCGGCGGCTGAATAAGGACCGGTTATAAAATACAACGCATCTCCAAAAATAAAATAATTCCATAGAAACCAGAGATAAATGCCAAACCCGCCCGAAGCAACAAACAAAATAAATGAACTTTCAGCCCTTCTTCTTCCCCTTACGACAGAAAGCCAGATAGGCAGTAATATACTCAAACAAGCAAAAAGAAACCAACCATCATAACGAATGAGAGTGGCAGCGGACACAAAGGCACTGCACAGAATTAGGTCATTTATGTCATAAGTTTTTGAAAACTTTGCGAGATAATAAATTGATATAACTATGGCTGTAATAAGAAGCGTCTCTGTCATAGGGGTTGTTTGCATATATAGTAAGTTGGGATTTAAAGCAAAAATAAGAGTCCCAATTACAGAACCCCATATATTTTCGGTGAGAATATACAGAAGTTTATAAAGAAAGGACACTCCAGCAATAAAGGCAATTATTGATACAATACTTCCCGCAAGCCCGGTATGCCAAAGAAAATCGTTCATTGCAAAGGGCAACATAAGTAAATGAGGTAAAGGTAACCAAACCGTCCCAATCTGAGCAACTCCAGGCGTAAGACTATCCACCATTCGTCGAGCAATATTTAAGTGCGAAGCAGCGTCATTATAAGTGAGGATGTAGTGAAGATTGAATGAGAAGTATAATGAAGTCAACGATACTATTGTTGCGATAAACAATATTAGCTTATTCATTATATTCGAATTATTCATAATAATTTGTTATTACATTTTTCCTCATCATTTAATTTCAAGATATGGTTTATGTTTAATCTTATATATACGCAGTCCATTCTCGACATAAACTAATTTATAATCTTTTTTTAAGTCCGGTGAATGCATCAGTGATTTAACTTTTGGATCCTTAGATATCCCGGTTCCGTAGTCAAGTACTATCCATGAAGCGTATCTAGCTGGATGTTTAAGTGAATCCTTCCAAAAATGTTGATTTCCTTCATGAATATATGTACTATAGTTAAATCCCATTTCAAACATTGTATCTTCATGATCCATAGCACTAATCAAAATTTTGCCACCATCATAATTTTTTCTCAACCAAACACCAAACGGAGTAAGCTCTCTTCCACCATGAATTTGTAAGGGAATTTGATAGATCACGGTATATTTTGGAAAAAAGTATGAATAAATCTGTAGAAAGAAAACAGAAAAGATTAATAATTTTACTATACTATTTCTCATTGAGAATAAAAATGAAGACATTACCGCAACCCATGGTATCAATATTATTCCATATCTGATATTAAAACCCACCATATGACTTGTTTTGCCAGACAAAATGTTTGTTATTGTTAGGTCGGGTTGACCTATAGGTGTATTTCGCTGTAGTGATAGCACCATGAACAAAAATATAGCAAGGGGAAGAAATAAAGGAAATAAATAGAGAGTTTTCTTTTTAAATGACTGATAAATAAGTATGACAGAACCTAAAATAGACATAATTATTGGAATCAATCCAATAGTCCAAATCATTGCTGTAAGATATTGTATAGATGCAACAGTAAATGACTTATGTTGTGTATATAATTTTATATGAGATTCACCTACCGCTTGGGGAGTTGCATAATAATTAATCCAATAAAATGGATCACCAAAAATTAAAGCTAAATACAATGTCCATGCAGAAAACCCAGTTATAGCTAAAACAGTATAGATAATAGTCGCTGATTCTGATTTTATTCTGTTCTTATACATAAATAACCCCATCATAAATACCATTGGAATTGAAGCAAATAAAATAGCTAATCCTTCATATCTTGTCAGCGTCATCAAGCTGACAGCGATCCCAGCAGGAATTAAGTCCATTTTATTTTTGGTTTTAGTCCAAACAAGAAAATAATATATCGTGGCTGATATTGTACATATCAGTGCTGTTTCTGACATCGCTGTCGACTGAAGATATAATAAATTTATATTAAGAGAATAAATTAATAAGGATAAGAATGATCTCAAAGGCGACTGTGATAAGAGATATACGGATTTATAGACAAAATAGCCACCAATAATAAACATAAACATTGACATGAAAGATCCAGCAAGGCCAGAATGCCATAGATAACTATTCCAGATAAAAGGTAGCATGAGTATTTGAGGAAGCGGTAGCCAAACATTTCCGACCTGAGCAAATCCTGGTGTTATATTATCAATGATTTTTCTAGCAATATCCAGGCGGGACATAGTGTCAGCATAAAGAGTGAGTTGCCCCAACAGAAAAAAATATTCAATTGCTAATGCACTAACAATGAAGAGAAATAATAAAATTAGTTTATACTGATGTTTTATAAGTATGTTGGTTAAGAGTTTCATAAATCTTTTATAGCCTTTAACTCAAAATAGATTCCATCATACATATTAAAAAGAAAATATGTTAATACATTTCTAAATGGTATTAAGTTTCTTAGCTTACTCAAAAGCGTTTCATCACTTGTATATAAATAAGCATGAATTTTCTTAAACCTAATATTTGTATAATAATTATATCTATAATCGTCAATAAAATAATCCATACTTTTTTCATTAAAAAAATGTTTATGGGTCGGATCTTGTACATCCCATTCACTTTTGGAATAGGGAGCGTATATTCTAACAATTTCATCATTTTTTAGGATCCGATAGAGCTCTTCCATTACGTCTACAACATTATCAATATGTTCAAGAATCATATCCATTTAAATTTCATCCGCGAAATTTGCCTTAAAGGGGTATGGGGAAATATCCATATCAAAAATCTTATCAGTTTTCACTGTCTTCGAAATATCACAATTAATAAAACCCTTAAGATATTTATTGCCACAACCGAAATGCAGTTTAACTCTTTTATTCATATTTCTAAAATACTTGTTAAGAACCTTTTATTTATATTTTCATCCGAATAATTATCTATAGCATATTTTTGAATTATTTCCCTTTCATCAGAATGATGTTTTTTTTGTTTATAAATATTTTCAAGAGCTTTAATATACTCATTCTTATCTCGGGTTTTTAGAGAAGTTTCAATATTTTTTGGCAAATCAAGTGATACTTCAGCAGAATTTACTATCTTTAATCCGTATCTCATTGCTTCAGCCATCACTATTCCAAATGCTTCAGATCGAGAAGGAAAAACTAAAACATCACATTTATTAAATAAAGAATTTAATTTCTCACTACTTACATATTTATAAAAATAACAGGTATTAACTTTTTCTAAATTTTCAATACTTTCTTTTAATGGTCCATCTCCTACAATATGAAATAAAAAATGCTTTGGTGAATTACTTATTATTTCCAAAAGAGTATCGACTCCTTTTCTTGTAGAAAGTTCACCAACATAGATAATATTTAATTGATCTGCTTTTCTTATATATTTGCTCATTTTTAATGAATTTATATTAATGCCCACAGGTAAAAAATAGACATTATTTACCTTATAATATTCATTAAGCAATTTCTTTTCTCTTTTATTAAGAACTTGAATTTTACAAACTGACCTAAGCAAATATTTGTAGATGAAGGAGCCATAAAATAAATTATGAAAGTGATCTAATAATCCTCGAGGCGAATCGTAAAATGGTGTAAGTATTAAACCTGCTATAATTTTTTCAAAAATACGTAAACCTCCAAAATACAAACATATTAATATTTCGAGCAATTCGTATCGAACATACAGAAGTCGAGCAGATTGAAAATCATTTCTTATTAAATGCCAATCCTTTGTAAATGGCATAAAACTTGAGAAGGTAAGTGATATGTGTTTAAGGTTATTTTCAATGTTATGATCTTTTATATGATTATCAAAAGTTCTTTTTAGAAAAATCCGACCATAAATATTTGCAATATTCGCTGATACATCCATTAAAACGACATCTTCTTTTTTTGAAGTAGCATTTGCTAATTCCAATACCAATTTTTCAGACCCGCCCATAAAGTTTATTGGTGCGAAGTTCAGGAATAGTATCATTTTTTAACCTTACCACCTTTCAAACCTATATCCAAACGTTTGGTTGTTTTGGCTGTATCCCAGATATAAGGATTTTTATGCTTTATGACAGTGTCGTAAAAGCCAAGGAAGCGTGCGTATAATTCTAAGCCTATGCCACCAATAAGCCAAAAGAGTTGTTTGATATTGTGAATTTTATATTTGTATAAAATCAAATAAACGCTTGATTTAGTCATGTTATCAATCTTCACATGCTCTTGGGCATGCAGTCGCGCATGGCCATTATAAATTCTTCTTCGTTGTTTGATAAGATCTGCAACTGTTTCCGGACCTTTATTTTTGACTCTTGCTTCATCGATGTGAACAGGTTTATAACCTTTCTTAACAAGTTTTGCCTGAATATATGCTTCATCAACAGCTGTCTTCATTGAGATTTGCGGGAGGATGTTTCGATAGGCAATTATTTCTCCAAATCGTGGAATGTTACGATGAAACCACCACCATGAGTGAATAATGTAACCCAAAAATGTGTTCGGGTCATTAACTGGGATGGGTGCGCCCCCTGTCATCCCAATAGATTTATCTTTCAGAAATGGTATACACAATTTTTCTATCGTGTCTTTCTCTGGAATAGTATCTGCGCTTTCAATGACAACTATTTCTTCATGTGCGATTTTAAGAAAACGATTTATCGCAGAGGCTTTTCCGTTTCGTTGCTTTTCGGTGATTAAAATGATTTTTTTATTGGCTTTAGCAAATGCTTTTACACAATTTTCTGTTTTATCTGTACAACCCGAACACACAACAATAATCTTCTTTATTTCAACATATTTTGTTACTTGCATACTTAAAGCATGCAGTAACTTTTTGATATTTTTCCCTTCATTATATGCTGGGATGCAAATTGATACTGATAATCTTTTTTGCTTCTTTTTCATATTCCTTAAGCTATTACAGATCGCGAAGTAGATTGTTTAAATCCTCTTCTTATTACTTTTGTTTGTTTATCTTGAAGAACCTCTGTCTGTGTTATAAATTTTTTGTTGTCCAGATGCAATCCGTGTTTAGTTTTGGACCAATAATGGGGAGCAACAATAAAGCGATAAACAGCTATCCATGCGGCAATACTCATTGCAAGCCAATAAAAAGGTACGAGAAAGATATATTTCACTAATTCATCATGGCCATGTTTGACACATCCGACCATATAATAGTATGCGTATAAAAAGTTACCAAGTAATAAAGAAATAACTCCCATATAAAGGACAGGCGCTGGGAAGAATGAATCAATAAAACTCCCTATTTTTGCTCGAAAGACAAAATAACAAATCGTAATTAACCAAAGCATTGGATTAATAAACATAGACATGACTTTGCCACCGATTACCAGCTGAAATGTAATATAATGAGGCTCGTTCCAGGTTCTGATAAATTCACTTGGATTACGCATATGGACGAAGTAAGTCTGAATATAGCCCTTAATCCAGCGAGAACGCTGACCAAACCAATTTTTCAAGCTACTATTCGCTTCTTCAAGTGTTATTGATTCAATAACAGCGGTACGATAACCGTGTTTGACCAAGCGCATCCCAAGATCTGCATCCTCTGTAACGTTGAAAGAATCCCAACCTTTCAGCTTGTGTAGATCTTGTGTATGGAAATGATTGGAAGTGCCGCCCAAAGGAATTGGCGCATGAATGGATTGCAATCCTGTTAAGACTAAATCAAACCATAACGAGTATTCCGCTGTAAAAACCCTTGTCAATAGATTTTGATGAGGGTTATAAAAATTCAGTTTTGCTTGAATACAGATAACTTTCGAACCTGCTTTTTTAAAAGCAATGATTGCTTTTTTTAACTGTAATGGATCAGGAACATCTTCTGCATCATATATAACAGTATATTCTCCACGGGCGAATTTCAAACCATAATTGCTGGCTTTAGGTTTTGTTTTTGGTTTTGAGTCGGGGACAACAACTGTTTCAAAATAAGGAGGCAAATGCAGTTCTTGTACTTTTTTGATCGTTTCATGATCATCCTCTTCCAGCAACAGAATCGCTTGTAATTTATCTTTTGGGTAATCCATATTGCTTAAAGCTTTTGCGAATTGGGGTACAACTTGCCATTCTTTATAAAGTGGACAGAGGATCGTGTAAACAGGCCATTCATTGTCACCAACTGCGTTAAGTTCTTCGTTTGTCACGTTGATTTCAGGACGTTTCGTAAAACTTCGATAGATAAGGAATAGATTAAAAAGAAGATCGGCAAAATATAAAAAAATAAGTACTGCTACTGCGATAGTAATGGATAAATGCCAATTGAGAGCCAAACAACATGCAGCTAGAAGTAGAAGGAAGAGAAGAAAATATTTTTGAAATGTTGATAGTCTAAAAAATGCAGTTTGATGAGGATGCAGACGAGAATGATGAACATATTGAATGCCTTTATGGTGGAACCCTTTGCCTAGTTTTCGTTCTGTTTCATCGTCAAAGGGTACAATTTTATTGGACGTGCGTGAATTAGATTGTGTCATTCGGACAGATTTTATTTTTAAAGCTCAGTAGGAGAACTTAGCATACAAACTATAGCATATGTAAGCAAGCTCTGCCATAAGTATTCCCATCAGATTTAGGCACGATTTTAATAAGACGTACGTAATAATCTCCTTACGCTGAAAAAGCTAATGTTCTTTAAACTTGTAAACCTCAACTTAATTAGCTTATATACATTATAAGTTTAGGATACGCCCTACGATATATATTTAGCAGTATACTAAACCTAAATGTTTCCTTAGATAAGAAACATCTATGTAAAGCGCAAGGTCTGTAAAGAATGAACCTATATTTATGATTAATATGGTAGTATAAATATTATGTTTAATTATCTCATATTTCCTCACATAAAAATTTATATTGCCTTTGGATTTATTCGATCACTCTTTTTAAAACCTCTCTTTAAGAAAATAGGATTCCCTGTTTTTATTCAGTATAACTGTCATTTCTATTATCCAAAAAAGATTGAAATAGGAAATCATGTCTACATTAACCATAGTTGTGACTTTGGAGGAAACGGCGGAATAAAAATAGGTAATTATGTTTTAGTCGGCCCTTATGTTTTTATAACTTCCGAAACACATGAACATGAAGATTTAAAAATACCGATATATCATCAGTCTACAAAAAAAAAGAAAGTTGTCATTGAGGACGATGTCTGGATAGGAACAAAAGCAGTTATTTTACCCGGTTTAACAATAGGTAAAGGTGCCATAATAGGAGCCGGAGCGGTAGTCACTAAAAACGTTCCTCCTTATGCGATAGTCGGGGGCGTCCCTGCTAAAGTAATTAAATATAGAAATTCTCAATCAATAAGTAAATAATAGATCAAATACTGCTTGTGGCTTGAATAATCACATGCGTTTGAGTTAAAATAGCATAGCACTTTGCCGCGGTGGTGGAATGGCAGACACAGGGGCCTTAAGAGCCCCCGTCCGCAAGGGCGTGCGAGTTCGACTCTCGCTCGCGGCACTCGTGTATACCATGCGACATTATATACCCGCATTGTCTCTTATCGTCATTGCATACAATGAAGAGGAGTACATTGGATCATGCATGGAAGCAATACAACAACAAACCTTTCCCCCTGATGAAGTCATTGTCGTCAACAATAATTCTACTGATAAAACAGCAGAAATAGCCAAAACTTTTCCATTCGTTACTCTTATAAATGAAACCGAACAAGGGATGATTCCAGCTCGTGATGCTGGTTTTAATGCTGCAAAGGGGGACTTGTTAGCACGAATTGATGCAGACACTCGTATACCAATTGACTGGGTTGAGAAAGTCCATAGAATACTTGATAACAGAGCCCAAGATATTGTTGGAGTCTCAGGCCCACAATATTTTTACGCTGTTCAGGATAGCACTCTAAGAAAAATAACGAGTGATATCACTTCACGTTATGGTTTCTTCGCAGTAAGCAAAATCATGCTCGGTCATGAAACATTATTTGGTTCAAATATGGTTATCACAAAGCATGCATGGCAAAAAGTAAAAAACGATGTTTGTCATGATAGTTACAAAGTACATGAAGATGTCGATCTAGCGTTACATATCTCTCAGTATGGTATTATACTCTTTGATCGAGATCTTATTGCAGGAATATCGACTAGAGCTTTTCTTGAGAACACAAAAAAACATGTTTGGCGATTAAAAACCTGGGTAAAAAGCGTTACACATCATCGAAAATTATTTGTAGGACCTAATAGGTAGCTTTTCAGCTTTTGCCAAAGATTTACGAAAATGTTATAATTCAACGATAACGGGGACTAGCTCAGTTGGCTAGAGCGCGCGGTTTGGGACCGTGAGGTCGGAGGTTCGAGTCCTCTGTCCCCGACAAGTTGACAGGTTTGAGCTCAATTTTATTTGAATTTACTTATTTTGCAGGACATCAAAGAAGATTTTAGAATTTTTGATTGGCTAGAGCCTTAAGAAACAGTGTAACTTTTTATATACCATTTTATATAAAACAATTACTTTTTAGGTATTTGACTGAGAAACTTAAAAGAGGAAATCATTGATAAAATAGTTTGCCTGTTTATACTGGCAGGATTATTTGCAACCGCATTTATGAATAGTCCAATATGTGTGTTTTTGTTTAATTCTTCATTAATCGACCACGTTTCAGCGTCCTTTCCTTTTACATTATATTGACGACAGACATTTACTGTGTTGTACCCTAAACATATAGTTCCGGTACCTTGTGAATCACAAGCTCCTCCATAAGTATCAGTCCACCGAATATAAAACTACTTTTCACGTTTTGCAAGTTTGTATCTATCAATTGACTTAATAGATACAAAACTATATACTTTGTATGCATTATTGAAAGGATATAAACTATGAAAAATATAAAAATAGGAGCAAATAAAGAACAACCAGGCGGCTTTAAAGCTTTTATTCCCGAACCCTTCCCGCCTAAAGAAGGATTCTTTTTTGATGCAAAGATTTTGAAAAAAAATGAACAGGCATCAAGACTGCTTGGAAAGCTAGATGGTATAACTAAACTCTTACCTGACGCTGATTTTTTCCTACTTATGTATCTCAGAAAAGATGCAGCTTCATCAAGCCAGATTGAAGGGACCCGAGCGACGATGATTGATGCAATAGAAGCAGATGCAAATATTAATACAAATTTACCTGAAGACGTAGACGATATTCTCCATTATATAAAGGCACTCGATTATGGCATGACAAGAGTTGCAAGTAATAATTTCCCCGTATCTCTTCGATTCATAAGAGAACTACATAAAAAATTAATGGAGCAAGCAAGAGCAACACACTTTTCTGGCCCAGGTGAATTCAGGAAAAGTCAAGACTGGATTGGTGGAACAAAACCAGATAATGCGCGTTTTGTTCCACCACCTATTGAAGAGATGAAAAGTGCTCTTAGTGATCTTGAAAAGTATATATATGAAAATGGAACAACACTTACACTTATAAAAGCAGCACTCATTCATGCACAGTTCGAAACAATCCACCCATTTCTTGATGGTAATGGGAGGACAGGGAGAATGCTAATAACATTTTATCTTTGGAAAGAAGAGTTTTTAGAAAAGCCTGTTCTATTTTTGTCTTCATATTTTAAAAAATTTCAAGAAATTTATTATGAAAAACTCTATAGATATCATAATGGTAACGTTTCTGAATGGGTAGAGTTCTTTTTAGATGGTGTCATTGAAATTGCAAATGAAGCAATAGATATTGTTGGTAAAATTACTGTATTGCGCGAGAACGATATGCAGAAAATACAAAAGCTTGGAACTCGAGCATCTGAAAACGCCGCAATAATTTTACCGAAATTATATGTACAACCCATTGTCAATGTGGCCACCATTATAAAATGGACAGGATATACTCGAGCAGGAGCGCAACGTGTGATAGACCGATTTATTGAAATGGATATTCTTACACCAAGAAATCAGGATGAAAAGTATGGTCAGTCATATGAATATAAAAAATACATAGTTCTTTTTAAAGAAAGTGCTAAATAAAACGGTGGCTGAGAGCCTTGATTTGAACTTATCATTTGAGAAAAAGCTGCGGAATATCATAGGGATTTTCCAAATAGTAGTTCATGCTCTCATTCGTTTAATTTCCCAAATGGTTTCAGAAAGTTTCCTAATTGCGCCCATAGCTACTATGCAAATTCCCACTGGTCCTATTAAAAATACACCATCACTTAGATAAACTGTTTGAATATTATTCAGGTCTTCGTCCCAAGAACCACTCTTCGCAAAAGCATCTGCTTCTTCTAAAGCTATATTATGAGGTACCTATACTTATTCATAAATTGAATCGCGATAGTAACTGAATACTAAATCGTTCACTTCTGAGGTATAGCAAACAAAGTAGAATATATATACCTGCGGCCGTTTGCAGGCAAGCCTTGACGAGCTTGGAGCTTTTTATGCTTGAAGAAATGTGTAAGTTTCTTTTAAATCGTGTTCAATATTAAAGTAAACTTCTGCTTGATTCATTTTTGTAACATTAAGTATTATATCTGCGTAGGACATCGTTGGAACTACATACATTTTATGCATAGGTTGAAGAACTTTACTATCATAATCAGGATCGATAAATTTATTTCTACGCCTCATTCGAGTTTCGTCATCGAGATTTAAAAAATATGATCTACTACTTAAATCCTTGATTTGTTTATTCCAAAGAACCATATTTCCTTCAATGATGAGTGCCTTTTTGGGAACCATTGTTCGAGGTATCATTTTCCCATGTTTAAAGTAATCTCGATTAGAACGATGACTCCATGAATTAATGGTAACTGGCTTTCCATTTTGAAGTAGTGCAATGTCTTTTATTAGCTTATCCCATTGTATGACACCAGGATGATCCCAATTAATCTTATTCTCTAGCATTGGCAATCCAATAGAAGTTTTCAGCTTGTGGTAATCGTCCAAGTTCATTACTTCAAACACATTTGGATAATGATCTTCTAATGTATATGCGAGAGCAGACTTTCCGGATCCAGAACCTCCAGCGATTATTATTATTTCCATATCCAAAAAATTATATCAGAATTTTTGCTCATACTTCGAATCCAGAGCTTTTTTATAAGAATTGGTGCTATTTTTGAAGCTAATCTAAAGAAAAATTCTTTTGCTGGAGAGCCTTGACAATTTTGGAATTTTTTATCGAAATAATATTATATGATATTTTCACAATGTTGTGGAATGATTAAGTTCGTTGGTATGCGAAACTTCCTAATGACAATTTTCCATATCGCAAGCCGCAAACAAAGAGTTGAGATACATAAAGTATTTGATGCGGTAAAATAATGTACTTGTTATAAACATGCACTCGTACCTTCAATATTGCATAATCATACTTTCCACGCCCGCTCTTTGCGTTATAAAACTACGATAAAAATTGAGTTGAATAAGTGCATCTACTTTGTTTTGTTCGAATAAATTTGGATATTGCATCGGATCATGCCTGAAATACATTTCCTCGAATGCATCGGTAATATACCTGGCTGACAATTCAAGTGTTAATTGCTCAACACCATCTGGAATTGCATAAAGCTCGTCAGGTGTCAAAAAATGTGCAGTGTTTCTATAGCCATCAAGTATAAGCTGGAAAAGAGCACTATCGAATCGAGCATCGTGAGGAGCGTGCTTATCTTTTATCTGAGCCAAACTTCTCACAGCATCAGCAATATCGATAATCACTGAATTATGTCCTAGGGTATCTAAATCTAAGAGACTTATAGCTTTATCTCCATCATTTGTAAAACGTACATTATGAATGTTTGGATCACCATGGGTAATGCGACGAGGTAAATGTATAGTTGTAGCTCCTAGCGAAGCATAAGCTGTTAATACTTCTTCGGCAAGTGGTGCAAGCTGTTCGTATTTTTCTGTACCTTCATGTCGCTGTTAGTGCAGCTTGTAAATCCATCATTTTTTTAGGAGTATCATGAAAGTCAGGTAACTTGAAGTGAAAGTCATAATCAAGCGTACTCAACCCCTCATGCCATCTTCCTAGTAATGCTGCAGCACTCTTTACTTGAGAAGATGTGGGACTTCGCTTTAGCGTTACACCGGGCACAAACGAAGTCATTCGCCACAAACGATTGTCCTTTATTGTACCAAGTAAGCCAGTTTTTGTTGGAACGATACGAGGTGTTATGATGCCTGCGCGATCAACACATTGAGTGATAGCCTCGTAGTCTTCTAAACTTCCGTAGTCATATGCTGGGCGTAACTGTTGTAATATAAAAGGTGAACCACTTGTTTTGACCAAAAATGTTTCATTGATACTCCCTTTCCCATAGGGAACAACGCGTTGTATTTCAGGAATTTGAAATTGTGCACCAAATTCAGTAAGTGCCTGAGGTATACTAGTTTCTGTTCGTTTTCTTGGAATCATAATAGCAGAATAGTATTCTAGGTTATTTCTATCTATTCCGCAACTGAGGCTTGCACCCTCATATAACAAAATTGCTATTCTCTTTCCGGCTTGCTTAGCCACTTTCGTAAATTATGACTAACCTATTTGCTGGAGAGCCTTGATTCGAACAATTCGTATTAGATAGAGCTGCGGAATATCATGCTACTAGTTCCTGAAATCGTACACTATTCCGACTAGTTACCAGGGATAGATTGGTTTGAGTTCAAGAATAATTCTCTTTACAAACAAACGTTGCTTTCATTAACTGAGGTAAATAATTGTAAGAAAGTCTTGAAAACTTTTTCTGTTTCAAATTCATTCTTTATGTAATCCCATTGTCAATGATATGTACATTGTGCATAGTTTATCAATATGTGGATCAGTTAACTAAAAGTGAATTTATTCCCATTTTATTCTAACCATTTATTTTCAGAAATAAGTGCAAAAGCAAATTTAAACCAAATCTGCATCCAACTTTTTTGCCAGATTATTGATTTTATAAGTGTTTGACGCTGAATTTGAGAGAACTCCTTTATCATCCAGCGAACTGGAAGAAGAAGAAAGTAACAGAGAAGGAGTGGCACCAGTTGTAAGGCCTAAAAATCCGGCTGATTGCGCTTCTCCCGTATAACCAATTGATGTTAATTGTTCTAAGAATCTATCGTGCTGTACGCCTTCAGAAAAGACAAATAAAGCATCAGCAGGAGGTTGATCTTCATTCTCTTGACGTATAACTATATATTTCATATTACTTCCCATAGCATCATCTAGATCAATGAGGTTATTTTCATCGATCTTTTTAGAGAAACCTTCGAGAGAAAAATCTTCCATATCAGTTAATCCTACAACTACAAAAGGGCTAGCTTGATTCTCTGGTGTTTCAAGTAGCTCACCTGAAGAAACGCCAGCTCGTGGTAATTGTAGCCATGGCGCCGCAGGGGATTCAACTGAAAGAGGAGAAGGCTCTGATGGAACAACAGGTGTAACCGGAGCAGCCTGCCGATCTACATTTCCTCTCAATCCACGAACCCATCTTGATAATCTTAATCCAGGCTTTTTTTCCTTATTTGAGCCTACTTCTGCTTGCGAAGGACCCGTATCCTCTCCTCCATCTATCATACTCTAAATTTATCAGAATGAGGAAATATAAGCAATATGAACCATGATTATTGTTTCACATCTTAAATTACCACCGACAAGTTAAAATAACGTACATATTGTACTAAAAAGTATAGCTAAACAGAATTTAGTAATTTGTTTGTAAAGCGATGCATATGTGGATCACATTTATTCATTGCTAGTTGTAATATTTCTTCAAATGAAAACCATCGATAACCGTTCATTTCACTTTTGTCATATTCTAATTTTTTTAACATATCACCTTTGAGAAGATACCAAAGACTCACATCAGTATGCCCGGCATCAATATTTACAGTCTTAGTTACCGTAATGAAAAAAGGGTCATCGAATATAAATAGTGCTTTTATCCCTAGTTCTTCTTGAATCTCACGTTTAACAGTATCCGCAGGATGTTCGTTGTTTTCAACATGTCCTCCGGGAGGTAACCACAAACCCGTTTTTATATGATTTATTAAAAGTAGTTTTCTCTTTTTTTTATCTACTAAAACGAAATAGGAGACTAAATGTTTTGGCGGTGTGTCAGGTTTTTTCAATCTAAATATCTCAGCTTTACTTCTGATCCATAGGAGAGTATTAGTTATGTGTTCTTGTTCCATTTTGTCATAAGGAGCAACTGAAGCAATTAAATTTTCAATTTCATCTCTCACGAACAAATTATAACAAATTCCTGGCCTAGAGAGTTTGGATAAGCTGGCGAACTTTTAGCTTTTAAAGAGAGGTTTGTCTAATTTACGTCTTTTTCTACCATTTTTGCGATCACAGGTTTGAGAATGTACTTCGTTCCAGCTTGGATAACTGAATTTTGTGCATCAAAGTCCATAGTTATAGATGTTGTTTTACTTGAATCGATAACAAATGGATGCACAACCCGCACAATATTACCTTTTCCAGGAATAACCACGTCTACTTTTGTGCCATCCTTTAGAGTTGCAGAAGCCTTGCTTATATAGAGTCGAATTTCTGTATATCTCCCATTAACCAATTTTGTATTGCATAATAAAGTTGATAGATGTGCATTGGCGAGTTGTACCAGATCAAGTGATTGAGGAGCGCCAATTTGTAATGTTTCCCACTTGTCTACTTCTTGATTGGAAGTACGGACTGGTTTTCCATAATGCTTTTCAGGAGTAGGTGATGCGTAAGCTTGATTTTTTGCACCAGGCAAACCAATATGGGCTAGATGTACTTCAACCTTTGTCACGATTACTTGGAGAGAGGTTACTGCCTGAGGACCCCCATTGTGGCCATTTGCAGAATCCGTTACATAGGTATTTTGTCCATGTACTGGAGAAGTCGAAGCGTTACTGTCGTGTCCTTGATTTATTTGCCCTTGGGCTTGTGTGGGTAAAACTATAGTAGGAGCAGGAGTCAATGTTAAAGTTGGATTATGGGAAAGACCAAAGGTGTTACCATTTCCACTATAATGTGGCGCTTGAGGAGGATCTGTTACAAGAAAACTCAGGTTACCTAAATAGACATCAGGAAATGTATTTGAAAAATTCCCCCTTGAATCGACAGATCCCATGGTGCCATCAGTATTATTTGTTTGTGTAATAGCCGTAGACGTATTGAGGTCATTGAACTGTGACGCGTGTTGTTGTGTAACCGTCGTTTGCTGGCTTGCAACTATAGCAATAGGTAAACCAAGCGCAAACAGTGCTACTGCAATATAAACATTCTTTTTATTTAATAATTGATTCTTGTTTGTTTTCTTTGCCATATACTGGGAAAACTCTTCCTTTTTTAATTCAAGCAATATTTATCACCTATGTCAAGAATTAAAAAAAGTAAGTGTGGGATTATTTACAGTATTGGGGATTATTATGATCGTTATTATTTTTGTCTAATTATTTAGCTGCCGCTAATTTGTCTTCAAGTTTTTTGTCGGCGCGAACTTTATCCGATTTTATTTTATCATCTCGAAGTTTGATCCTTTTTGCTGTCTCTTTATCTTTTTCTTCCTGACATGAGGTATTCGAGCAACGGTATATTGTTGTTGTTTGTGGATAACGGACACCCTCTACCTGACTAGTCGTCTTACTGACCAGAATTAGAGGCGAACCGCATTGAAAACACTTTTGAGTTAAATCTTTCGTAATAATATCTCTATTATAGCATACTTTTTACTTTTTGTAATTTACTTTCATTCTAAGCAATTTTACTACGCCTTAAATGTATCCTGATGTAGCCACTTGTGCTTGATTCCTGAAATCAAATCCATCTGTAAATACTGTAATGATATAAACAGTGGCCTTGACATGATATTTCTTTAAAATTTGTCTCCATCGCAAATGTCAGCTGATGATAATTTTCATAGAAATTTAATTATTAATGAGTAAAAGTGAGTTTGTAAAATCTAAAATAAATTAAAATGCTTATTCTTGCGCATAAGGAAGAACGGCATAATCGCGACAATAATAGGAAAGAGGAAGAGTAATACATACCAGTGATGATCATGGAGTAAATGAAGTGTCTTGGGTCCAAGTTTTTCACCAAGTGAAAGATAGAAAGGAATCCAAAAACTATCTGAGATCAGGACACTTATTGCAAAAGTACGATAACGCATTTTCGAGATACCGGAAAAGAGGGTGATAGGGATTTTAAAACCAATAATATGTCTTCCGATAATAATCACAACTGGACCATATTTACGAAACTTTTCTTCCACAGCGGTAAATTTTTTCTGATCAAGATCAATATATTTCCCAAATTTATCAATTACTTTTCTTCCATAATGTCTTGCAATAAGATAGAGAATAGTTGCTCCCAAAATATCTGAAACAAGTAAGACAAGATAAGCAACAAAATAGGGAATACGTCCTATTGCAACTTGATAACCCGTATATGCGATCACGACATCTGCAAAGGGAAGCGGAATACCCATTTCTTCAAGTACTAAAATGAAAATCGGTGCAAGATAAATTTGGCTTACTAAAAAATTGGCTAAAAAGTCTTGCAGTTTATCAATAAAAGAAATAAGCGCGGCTGTCATATAACTCCAGTATAGCACGGAGGGTAAATATATTCATGTACTATACTGAATCTTAATTATCCTGATACGGAGGTGGCGTTACTCCGACAGTTTGTAAAGAATAATCAAGTAATTCCTTCATTTCACCTCGACGGTTCTGACTATTTAAAATAATACCAATAATTCGGTGTCCCTCAAAATCAAGATAGGTAACTAGACAAAGACCTGCCTCAGGCGTATAACCTGTCTTTACTCCTTTCACACCTGGATATGTCGTAAGAAGATTTGTCTCATTTACCAGGTTAAATTCTTTGTGATTATTTGACGCTGCAATATCATATGTTGCTGTGGCAACAGTATTGGAAAAATCCGGGTATTGTTCTAAAGCGTAACGTGTCATGACAAGGAGGTCGTAAGTCGTTGTGTACTGATTGCCATCTCCTTGTAGTCCTGAGGGATTAGTGAAATGTGTATCTTTCAAGCCAAGTGCTTGGGCTTTATTATTCATTGCCTGTACAAATCCATTTCTGCCAGTGGGGAAGTTGTGGGCAAATACTTCTGCGGCATCATTACCCGAAGGGAGTAGCAGACCATGAATCAAATCATCAAAGGATAATATCTCTCCTGAGCTTACTCCCATACTGTCTTCTCCCACAATATCGTCTTTGGTTACAAGATATTTATCATCTGGCTTTTTATTTTCTATCGCTATAGTTGCTGTCATTATTTTGGTAAGTGAAGCCATTGGTCGTCGTTGCTTTGGATCTTTCTCATATAAAATTTTATCAGTGGTCAGATCATACATGAGAACCGACTGCGCTGTAAGATCTGAGACATCACCATTTCCGTGGACTGTCTGGACACCAGGAAACCAAAGGTCCAGGAGTGTTGCCTGGTTATTTTTGCTAAGCATTAGAAAATCAGGAACCGGAGAGAGAGCGGAAAATGATTTATGCAGCTCTGCTCCATATAAATACCACAATGCACTTCCCGACAGAAGAAGTGTTAGTGTGAGGATGCCAAAAAAATAACCAAAGAATTTTTTCATAAAACGCAGTGCACTAATTTCTCATAAAACACTATGGTATAATTTTATCGTATCAATTTCAAGTCTATGCCATCTATGGAAGCTAAAACACAACTTTCTTTGCTTACTCTTAATACATTTGGAGTGCCTTTTTTTGCTCCGGATATAACAAAGCGTTACAAATATATTGCCCAAGAAATAAATCATGGATCATATGATATTGTTTGTTTACAAGAGCTTTTCAGTTACTATAATTTTTATTTATTTAAAAAGAGATTATCCAGTTTCCCTTACGTGGCATATCACAAAAATATTTTGGGGCCTCGTGGGGGTTTGGCAATTTTTTCAAAATATCAGTTATCCGAACAAGAATTTTTTACCTATACTCACCCAGCAAATGCAACTATTCCTTTTTATACAAAAATTGCGCAGAATGGCATGCTTTCTGCTACCGTAAAGGACTTTGCGCTGAAGTTATGCACCACACATCTTAGCTCTGATCTTGAGCATGATTTAACATCAAAAAACAAGCTTTATAAGCTTATACGAAGTCAGTCAGAAGAAGCGGCAAGACAAATGAATAAATACTCTCAAAAATCACCAGCAGTTATTGTCATGGGTGATTTTAACATAGGAAAATATTCTGAACTTTATAAATCGTTTTTATCGACAACGCAGGCAAAAGATATTTTCGCAAAAGAAGAAGCCGTGACATATTATTTTAACCGTTTCAAATATCTTTATACAGCGCACACTTCCACCGTGATTGATTATATGTTCCTGAAAACAGTTTCGAAAAAATTAACAATTACAAAAAATGCACAGGTTTTGACCGAGCCTGTGAGATTTGCTGGTGGCAAAAAAAGCTATCTTTCTGACCATAATGGATTACATTGTATACTTCAGGTTAACAAATAAGCCAAAGATTATCAAGAAATTATACTTTGATACAGTTGTATTACATTTGCATCAATTGACAAAGCAGAGCAATTAATTTATTCTAAACTTACCAAAATGATTAACTGCCCAAGTAGAAATTATTTAAGCTTTTGAGTTCTGTTTTTGGGGGAATTCAAAAGCTTTTTTGTGCTTGAGGCTGGGTTCTGTGAAGTGCGGAACTCAGCCTCTTTTGTCTCTGAGTTTGTTCTGTTTTTATAGTATTGCACTTTGAAGATTGAGCCAAGAAATTTCTCATAAGTGCTCATAGGTTCAATACACACAGGACAAATTATTTTTTTTGAAAAGCATACTAACTAATCGAAAATCTTTGAAGTAAATTCTAATGAAAGGAGGTGAAAAGAATGATCAATTTTAATGCTAAATTAACAACAGCAGTTGCTACTGCTGCAATTGTTCTCGGGGCAGTCTCTCCGGCAGCTTTTGCAAATACGAATGTAACTGTTTCTCATAATGGAGCTTTATCTGACACATCAGTCCAGGTACGTAATACTACCAATACAACTGTTGCCCAAAATAATGACTCCACCGTTTTAACCGATGTCAGCTCACATGCAAACACTGGCGGTAATAATGCTGATTTTAATACCGGCGGAAGTACCATTATAGGCACAGGAGATGCTAACAGTACTGTCAATGTTACTGTTGGTGGTTCATCAAATACTGCAATAGTCCCGACACCAGCTGATAACACTACTCACGTTACTGTTTCACACAATGGTGCGTTATCTACAAACAAGGTAAACGTATCTAATCACAACTGGGTCAGTGTTGCTCAACAAAATTTGAGTTACATCTGGACAAGTGTCACATCACACTCAAAGACTGGAGGTAATTCTTCAAGTTTTAACACGGGTGGTACAACAGGAGTTGGTACAGGAAACGTTACATCTAACGTAACTGTCCATGTTAATGGTTCATCAAATACGCTTTACTAATAGCTAGTAGCGTATCTTTTTCCTAGGAATTTATGAAGCCTTGCTCTGACGAGAGTAGGGCTTCAACTTTTGAGGATTGCGACAGCGACAAATCGTTTCGAATCAAGAATACCTGTGCAGGTATAAAGAGTTATGCGTTTGTCATTTGAAGGAGCAAGTATTGTCGATTGGTCAGGTGACACAACGGATGTATAAGCAATAACAAATATTTTCTTCGTTTTATTTGGATAGGTTACGCTAACTTGTTCTCCAATGTGTGCGTTAACTAAATTACCAAAAAGGCTTCGCCAATTATGAGCATAAACAATACTGTTTCCTTTTGCCCCAGGTAAAGGAGAAGAAGTCAGATAAGATGCGCCGGCATTAGTTGTCTGCCACTGATTGTTTGTTACCATTGATGGATACACTGGAATATCAATATCGAGGTCTTTTATAGTAATTTCTGTAGGAAGATTTTTATCATTAACACTGTGGTTTTGACCGTAGATATAATTGTCAAACGCTAAACGTTTTGGATTTTCCCGCAAAGCAATTTGATAGACAGCAAAAGCATACAAAAAAATTCCAGCGATGATGAAGAGACGGGCAAGCAGTTTCATACTTTTATTTACCAAACTTTTTCAGGAACAATCCCAAGATCAAGGATACTGCTCCGGCAAGGAGTGAAACGTAGATAACTAAAGCATTTCCTGTGGAAGCCAAGACATTATTGTTGTTTGCAGAGGCACCTTGTACTTTTGTTTCAGGCGTTGCAGTAGCGCCGGGTCCTGGTGTTGCTGTTGGTCCGGGTGTTGTCACTGTTGGTGTAGGAGTAAGCGTACCTGTGGGTGTTACGGTAGGAGTTGGTGTACAAGCTGTGCATGCATAGGTCTCATTTTTCGCAAGATAAGGACCTGATTCCAAACCCCAGCTATCCTTAGCTTCTGCTTCCGATATATAGATCCAACCTTGTGCTTGCAAGGATTCAATTTGATCATGAGAATAGTTTGAGGCTTTTAACCAATTTGTTTGGTAACCTTCACCTGTATTCGTACAGAGGCATTGCATCGTATTTCCATTTGAAGAATAAATACTGTCTACACCAGGAAATTTATTGACACCAACGACACCATGACTATCTCCATAATTAACTTGAGTTTGTGCCCATTGTGGATTAACACATGATCCGAATTGTGGAATAGGATTTGCGTACACAGGAAGAGCTGCACTCATAAAGAGTGTCGCAGCGATTGGTGTCATTAATAATATTTTTTTATACATAGTATTCTCTAACAGATAGATTATATATAATTTAATAAACCTATATGTTTAGTAAAGAGGATTGTAACAGAGTAATATATAATTGTCAATAGGGAATTACTATATTACTTATTGTACATAGAATGTAAAGCTTTAGCCAGAAATAACATGGGTTTGTACAAAGAATAGAGATGCCTAAAGAAGTCTTATAAGATTTATTGGTTTTTGGTGAAATAGGATTTTATGACGGCTACGGCGGGCTTGGGAGAACCATCTGGTCTCCATAATGCGGTCGAACCACCTTTATTAACCCAGTAGTTTATGCCGTTTAATTTACCTATTTGAGAGAGCTCGTGTAAAGATTGCTCAAGCCATTGCCTTTGTTGTTCATCAGTCATTGCGCCATGAATACTGGGAATTGGTGCACCCATTTCTCCCAACATAATATTTCCGCCACTTTGCAGAGCAATTAATGAAACATCATTTGCCAATTGCTCAGGCGTTAAAACATAGTGGTCAATGACAACAAGTCCATCAAGCTGAATAGTTGTTTCTCTATCCATGATCTCTCGGGCAACGTCTGTATTCATTGAAAAATAGTTACTGGCGACATTTTTATGGATATCTACAAATGCATCTTTGGTTGCCTGATATTCTTCAATAAGAAATTGTCGATAGGCAGCAACTGACTGCTGATTAGCTAAATTGAGCTTCGCATCACCATTTTCACATTCCGGACAGGAGCTAAATATATCTCCATCTTGAAAAAGATCTTTATTTTCTTTAATAAATTGCTTTGTTTTTGCTAGATGTGTTTGCTCATCAATGCGATTATACCCAAACCAACCTTCCCAACCTGACCAGTTTCCCCTGAACCATATATGTAACCCATGTTCTCTTGCTGTGTATACCCATAAATTCAATACCGGAAGAAATTCGTCATCATAAGGCGTATCAATCGCAATATAATTTGCGCCTGTATTCGCAATATCTGCAACTTGTTTTTTGACCTCAGTAGTATATTTCACATTGCTCGCATTATATTTCGCCATATCACGAGAATATTTCATAGTATCAATTGATTGTATTTGCCATTGTGTCTGTTTCATATGGAGTTTGTTATTTTGGCTAGGCAAAATAAGTAAGGAAAAAATACTCATGCCAACGAGAAAGGTAACGAAAATATAAATTTTTTCTCCCCGGGTAAAGGTCATATATTTATTATACCCGAAAATAATTAGAGTTCCAGGGAAGGTTTGATGTGAAGATCTTTCACGTATTGCGGCTTAATTTCATAAATGTCAGCAAAAGGATAATGGTCTGTTAATGTATAATCATTCTTGAATTCTCGATTATTATGCAATAATCTATATGTTTGATCGTTTGCATCACCAGTGCGCAAAATAATCCAGCGAGCCCAATGCACAGGGTGAGCTATAGCCGCATTCCAATACAAACCAGTTCCTTCATGAATAAATCGGCTCATCGGTAAACCTGAAGAGAAAATAATAGCATCATGGGAAGCAACTGATATTAAGACAAATCCCGGCTTGTTAGGTACATGTTGATTCAGCCAGCTACTAACTTGTGATACATTTTTACCACTTGCACCAAATACAGCATCATCAATAGTCACGGCATCACGATTAACATAACTGAAAAAAGTCACAAAAAGTAATAACGCTAAAATGACATAGCGTACTGGTTTTACTCGCTGTGTCAGATAACCGACAAATACAGCAATTGAAGGTATCATCATTAAACCATAACGGACGTTAAACCAAGAATTTCCATGTAACCCTTGAACAAAGAGTACTGATTGTCCTAAGTAAAGCGAAAGGACATTGAATATAAATGGCGCTAAAAGTGCAGTTGCAGCATATCGTAACTCTTTACTAATTTTTTTATCAAACCAGAATAAAATAACCCCTATAAATGCCAAAATCGTTGTGAAGACGCCACTGTTATAAAAGATAGCGTAGATATAAGTTTGGAGTGAGAATGGCAGGTTATGCTTGGTTGCAAGAACACCAGCATCAGCCAACTGTTGTTGTTGTGTTCCCGCTGCATAAGGTCCTAAGATAAAGTAAAGTGGATCTTTAAAAATTATCAAATTCCAGAAAAACCAGAGGAATATACCAAATCCAGCCAAGGTTCCGAAGATTACCACGACACCCTCTGTAGTTTTATAATTATGTTTTCGCATGGTCTGAATGATAATCAATATGGTGGCAAAGAAAAGGAGAAACCAACCATCATAACGAATCATCGTTGAAAGCATAATCCACAATCCTGACATAAGAAGTCGTGTCATTTTTTCTTCTTTGTGCCACTGGATTAATTCATAGACGCCGGCAGTCATCGTACCGAGAAGCAGTAACTCCGTCATCGCTGTAGATTGCATGTAAATAATATTCAAATTCAAAGCAAAGACAATAACACCTACTAATCGACCATAAAGAGTAACGCCCAGTGCTTGCAAAATGCGGTAAATAAGAATACCTGTGGCAACATACGAAATCATTGATTGTAATGCGCCAGCCAGTCCTGTATGCCACATCGTGTCATTCCAAACTGTCAACGTAGCAAGTAAATGAGGAAGCGGTAACCAAACACTCCCTAGCTGAGCAAATCCGGGTTTAAGATTTTCGACAACACGACGGGCAATATCCAAATGTGACCTGGCATCATTGTATGCAACACCTAAATGATTTGAAAGAAAGTATAAGAAGCTCGCAATAGAAATCATACTCAACATGAAAAAGAGGATGACTGTTGCATGATTTTCAAATAACTTTTTTGCTGCCTCTACGGGTTTATTGTTGATTGAAAATTGTAATGAAAATGTTCTGATATTAAAGTGCATGTTTAACTCCTTTCGTTACCGACTTCAATGTCATCAGTAAAAACGCTGAGACAACAATAATAAGAACCATTACATAACTATAATAATTCCATGCACTCATATAATTTGTGGCATACGTATCAAACACGATTGATTTAGATTCATTTGAGTTTAGAATATTCAGATTTCGGATGTAGGTATATGGTTCATCATGCCCCGTTACTTTAGAGAGAGCAACAGCTTCGACTTGGGGCGGATTTCTGTTTGAGGTAAGTGCTCCAAGTGTATTGACACTTACTGAATACACATATATCGCGAAGAAGAAAAGTAAAAAGAGATTATATTTTGAAAGTCTGGTCAATATATACGCTAAGAAAATTGACAGGACTCCATATGAGGGGATTAAATAACGTGAACCAAATGCCCAACCCCCATATGGATCATCCCACATAGAGTATAATAAAATATTAAATCCAATGACTGCTACCAATAACCATGTATATTTCAGTTTCTGTTTGAGCGCTAGGAATAAACCGGCAAATCCAAAAAGCATAACAGGCGTATAAACAATTATTCCACGATCTGGACTGAAGAAATAAATATAAAATCCTTGCATAATAAGCCGACTATTAAATGCTCCTAACGCACTTTTTTGCGGAATTACTGCAGGCTGGCCGGCTGATTTTAACCGGGCTTTAACCTGTTCACTTTCCAAAACAGGAGAACCATTTGGATTAATTTGGACCGAACGATCTACAGTACCTGATAATTGGAAAGGACTTCCGTAAGAAGCATTGTTAAACCATAAGAAGAAAGCCAATGGAATAATCATGGTAAGTAACGCAAGAACCCGCATAACAGGGATTTTAACAACGTAACCATACTGTTGCTTTTTAGCTATGATGGTTCGACCTAACGCACCGATGCCGATAGGTAACATCATAAAGAAATTCGGGTAATCAACCGAAATTGATAAAGCACAAAGCATCCAAATACCAATAAGCGCCCACACTGAGTCAAAGCTAATTAACAGATAAATACCAGATAAAATGATAAATGTTGAGATGTGGTGTTGGTACAGTGTGACGGCATAGGCAAAAGCAGGCGTCGCAAAAAGGAATACTAATCCAGCAATCAATCCAGCTAATGGGTGTGCGCCCAATTTTATGGAAATCGAACGAATAAGATAGACATTAAACAAAGCAAATAAAGCAATCACAGCAAAACTTCCCACTTGTGCAAACCCAACTGCTTTTCCTAGCAAATACCCGGGAAGAATAATAAATGATACAGTAGGCGCGAACAGAGAGACATATTGTCCATTGAGAAAGCCCACGTCCGGCGCAGCAAAACGCGCTAAATCAGGTGAAAAACTGAATTTATGTGTCTCTGCAATAGCGTATGTCAACGCGTAACGGCCACGTTCTGGTGATAATTCTAGGGGTCCGTTATCTTTCCAGGTTAATCTGTTAAGTTGACTCGTGTCAGGATTGCCCGGAAGTCCACGAACTGATAATGTCAAAACTAAAGCGCAGAAAAACGTGAACAGAACATATCCTAAGATTTTAATTTTTTTATTTGCTAACCACTTGTTCATAAATACCTCCCCACAGAACTTCGCTTTATTAAACCTCGAAAACGGACAACTGAAGGAGAAAAAGTATTAATGAATTCACTAAAAGTATGCGTGCTATCAATTCCTACCCGTGGGATTGTATATACATCACGATTTGGTTTGATAATACCATCATCCATAGTAAAGCCCATTAAAAAGTTCGCAACTTTTACTAAGCGTACTACGTTTGCATTATATTTACCACGAGGATAAGCAAAATAGGGGATAGAAAATCCTAATTGCTTTTCCATTTTGTGCTTGGCTTGCATAATTTCTTTATCAAGCTCTTTTTGAGAAAGTCTTGCGAGGTTTGCGTGTGTTGCGCTGTGACAACCAATTTCCCAACCCGAATTGTGCAAATATTGAATTTCTTTTTTACTTAAGAAAGATTTTTTATTTCCCAATTCTTGTCTATTTGGATTTTTACTATTTGCGAGGACAAATAATGCAGGTTTAATTTTATTTTTCTTAAAATATGCTTCCATTTTCAAAATATCTTTATACCCATCATCAAAAGTAAGTACAACGGCGGGACGGGTTAATTTCTTTTTTCCAGAAAGGTGGTCACTAAGTTTTTTGAGGGTAATAATCTCAAAATGTTTTTTGAGATAAGCGATTTGTTTTTTGAGTGATTTTTCGCTTACACTAAAACGCCAATCATCATTTGAAACACTATGATACGAGAGGATAACAACAGGATTTTTCATATGGAAAACAAATTGGTCTAGTGAACCGAGTATTTGATATACCATTTTTCTGATACTTGTTACTATTTTAAATAATAAATACATACTCAAAGTCTTACCTAGATTATAGGTTCTGGCATTATACACTAAATACTCAGGAAATGCAAACTATAAGATACTATTTTCGATATCTTTTGCCTTGAAGGTTTTGAGGCTTAAAGAAGTTTTTCCGACTGCTTCCAGAAAACTCGCTACTTTTTTATCATAAGATATACCTGTAAAGCGAACTTTATTGCGATAAGCAAAAACAGCTGCATGAAAACGCATCGCAATAAAACGATTCATTAATTTAATTGATCCGAAAAAAACTTGGGGAGTTGCTTTCATAGGTACTGTATGAAGTATGATTGGATCTTTTGTTTGTTTTTTTGCCTTGATAAGAACACGTTCCATAAGTTTATGATCACCCTCGTATTCGGGATTATAATCAGCTGGATAGAACCAAAAATCCGAATATTTATGATTATCGAGTATAAAGGCTGAGATTTCATTTATCAATCGCTTTTCTTCAGCCGGACTATCTGGTTTTACAAGTGAAATACCGATATTATCTCGATCTTTTCTATATTCTTTTTTGAATATTTCCTCTTTCATAACAACATCCATTGGTGCTAAATCCATAAGAAAACTATTATCTTTATAAAGCATTGCGTGAATGTTTTTACTTTTTAAAAAGGCATAAGAATGATGGTCACGAACAGTAACTATGCTTGCGTATTTAATTAATGGATAAGCAAGATGTAAGATCAGAGAATTTGCGTTGCTGTAAATTCCGACACCAAAGATATATAATTTCCGTTTATAAAAACGCGGGAGAAAAAAGAACGTAAATAACATATACAGCTGATATCCAAATCCAATAAAACTTCTCTCTACTTTATTAATAAGACCACCGCCACCAACTATGACAAAATCAGATTTCTTTACAGCCCGTCTAATTTCACGCAGATTATAAAGTGAAATGCTTTGAACCTGATGTAAGCGTTTAATTTCTTCAGGGTAACGAGCTACAACGGTAATTGCTATATTTGGCAGTTTTTGCAACTCTTGTATTTCACCTGCGAGGATCGCTTCATCCCCTAAATTCATTGCGCCGAAATTGCCAAAGATAACGCACTTAAGGTTTTTCTTTATATGACGTCTCTTCAACTCTGAAGAAAAATGAAATAATGGTAATTTTTGATATTTGTCGGTTTTCATGGATAAGAAGAGTCAAACGCGATATTTACTGTTTTGTTGAAGAAGCAATACTCCATGTACTCTTAATATTGGTTTGCTTTTTGATTTGAGAAATACTATTAATGCCGAGATAAGCAAGGAAAAAGACCGGTCTCTTTATTAATGATTGTAGTATGCTACTAAGCATAATTGCAATGGGTGTTTTATATTCTTTTTCTAAATCCAGTTTGAAATATTGTTTTAATTCTTCACTTGAGCTTTTAAATCTTGATGATTGTTTAATATGATCATCCAGTGTTGCAGGTGAACGATAATAAACGACGCAATTTTTTCTGTAGGCAGGTGTGTAATTATACGCAAGCGCTGAAAAGTAAAGAAATGCGTCATTATTAACAAGAGTTGCAGGTATAGAAATTTTCTTCACTAAATTTTTATCCAAAGCCAGAAAACAACCTTTGAAGGATAAATAGTTATTACCGTTTCTCCAGTCTTCCGACATTTGTTTAACAGCAAAAGCCCCGGCATTGAGTGAATTTTCGATAAATGTTTTTCCCCTTGTTGGTGTGGCATTTACGGCGACAATACCTTCATGTTTAAAATCGCTATCATTTATTATGGTACTTAAAAGGTTAGGATCGGCAATTTTGATATCCGCGTCTGCGAGTATTAATACATCAGCTGAATTTTTGCGAAAAAGTTGATTAAGCCGAGCTGATTTTCCAAGTCGCTTATGGTCATCCCAGAGTTTAATACGTTTGTCTTTGAGAGACTTTACTTGGATTCCTGTTGTATCAAAACTTCCATCAGAAACGACAATAATAGATTCTAAACGGAAACCAACTTCCTTTTGCGCGAGGAGCGACTTAAGAAGTTTTTTAATATTTCTTGCTTCGTTATAAGCCGGGATACCAATTGAGATACTAGGTAGATGTTTCATAAATCTTTATAATTATTTTTCTGATGAAGTAAAAGCAACTTCTGTATATGAAGGCTGGATTGCACCTTGACCCAAGTTCTTACCGATGAGACCATAAAAAGCTGTAGCACTTGAATCCCAATCGAACTTCTTTGCCCATAATTGAGCTTCTTGTGAAAGTGAAATTCGAACATCATCATCTTCTGCTATCTTCATCATAGCATTTGCAAATTGTGTTACATTTCCAGCTTGAACAAGTAATCCTGTTTGCCCATCGACAACTGAGTCTTGCAACCCATTAACATTGGAGGCAATCACAGGTGTACCTGCTGCATTTGCTTCGATAACGGTTATTCCCCAGCCTTCAATTTGGGAAGGCTGAATTGCAGCCCAACTTTTTGCTAATAATTTTGCCTTTTCAGCTTCACTTACACGACCATAGAATTTAATTGCGTGATGGATATTTAAATCAGTAACCAGATCTGCTAAAACGGGGAAACTTTCTCCAGAACCAACAATTGCCAGTGTAGCTTTCTTGTGAATACGCAACACTTTTGCGAAAGCTTTAATGGCGACATCAATATTTTTATACTCTTTCAGTCTGCCTAAATAGACAAATGATGGGTTATCGGTTTTAGGATAGTCAACAAATAAGCCGGAAGAAACACCATTTGGAATAATTTCAATATTACCCGCATTGGTAAATCCGAGCTTAAAGATATCCTTCTGTGAAGAAGCTGAGACTGTGACAACGTTTTTGTTTTGATAAACAAGTGGCATCATCTTACCTTCCAAAAGTTCAGCAATTATGCTCAATGGAAAGCGCAAGAAGTTACGGAATATTTCTTGGTGGACATGATGAACGAGCAAGATAACTTGTTCTTTCGCGTACAAAGGTGTGAAGAAAGGAATTCCATTCTCACAATCGATTATGACATCATATTTGCCACGGAATTTGAGCAGGTAATAGAGGAATGCAAATATATAGATAGTATATGTGCCACCTCGTCTAAATATTTCAACACCATCCACTATTTCATAATCAGAATTATTGTTGTCATTTCCTGAAAAGAGTGTTACTTTATTGCCGTTTTTTACCCAACGTTGTGCTAACTCATGAATATACACTTCAGCGCCCCCGGCATATATGTGTTTTGTATCTCTCCAGTTAAAGATTAGAATACGCATGTTGTTTTGATTCCATGCTTTTTTGCTTGCTTGCTTATCAAATAATTTAAATATGCTGATAAAGTTGTTCTCCATAATGAGGTTTTTAACAACGCTCATCTGAAGGACAACGAGGACGAAAAGATTAATAGAACCAAAGTACGCAAAGATGCGTACGAAGTTATAAACTGTTTCATGGTGCAGAATAATGAAGGGTACTTGTAACAAGATGATCGCTACCGATAACATCGTATATGAATATTTTTTCTTGTAGAGATTAAAGGTTGTAAGACGATTCGTCAAGCCCAAACAAGTAAGTCCAAAAAGATAATAGCCCATGTATGGAATAATGCCTGTATAGGTATTTCCAAGCAATGCTGGAATAGTATATGAACCTTCCAACCCAAATACCACAAATCCGATCCAGTTGAATAAGAACGTAAAGAAAAGTAATCGATATAAATATCCTTTACTGACTCTCTTTTTAGAAGTTGCTGCTGTTAAGACGTTGGAAAGGAATTGACTGAGTATGAAAACAGCTTTGCCAAATAACGAAAGAACAATATAAAGTTGTGCATCTTCATATGGTAAGAAAAACCGTGCCAAGACCAAATCGGTGTTTAATATCGCAAAGAGTGGTAACCATCGTAAGATAAATGTTGAAACATTTATTTGTGAAGGCATTGTAAGCACAAAAGGGGTATCTTTAATTTTATTTACTGGTGTTGCTGCAGCAACATACACAGGTTGTGCAATTGGCTGTCCAACCGGTTTGACCGCTGGTACCGGTAGATTCTTTTTGGTCAAATGGAATCCATGAATTGTCTTTTCCCAATAATGAGGTTTCAGGATAAGCTGATACAAACCAACCATAGCAGCTGTACTCATAAGGACCCAGTAAAACGGAATTAACAAAACATACTTTGCAAGATCCCATTGACCACGTTTTCCTACGGCAATCATGTAACAATATAAGAACATAAAGTTGCCAAATATCCACGAAAAGACTGCGAAATAGGAAAGTGGAGGTTGATAGATCTCCTGCATCACCGGACCAAAAATAGAATACGCACTGAAATACAAAATAGTGATAATCCACATAAATGGATTCAAAAGAACGAAAAGGATCTTGCCACCAACTGTCAATTGGAAGATTATGGTATGCCAGACACCTTTATTCTTTACAAATGAGTTAATGTTGCGCATTTGCACTAAATACGTTTGCATGTAACCTTTAAGCCATCGGGAGCGTTGTCGTAACCAGTTTTTTGTCACACTTGTAGCTTCTTCGTAGGTTGTTGAATCGATAATTGCGGTACGGTACCCATGTTTGAACAACCGGACACCCAAATCAGCATCTTCTGTTACGTTAAATGGATCCCATCCTTCAAGTTCGCGTAAGTTTGCTGTCTCGAAATGGTTACTCGTACCACCCAACGGCAATGCTGAGTTAAGCGATTGCAAACCTGGCAGTGTGACATCAAACCATAAAGCATACTCTGCAGTAAAGAAGCGAGTAAGCAAATTCTGACGTGAGTTATAATAACTCAACTTTGCTTGTAAACATTTAATATCTGCCGGAACTTTTTTGAATCCGATAACTGCCTTTTTCAGTTGTAGGGGATCTGGCAAATCTTCTGCATCGAAAATAACAAGATATTTACCCTTTGCATAAGACAATCCGTAGTTACAAGCTTTGGGTTTCGTTTTTGGTTGTGAATCAGGAACAATAACTGTACGGGCATAGTAAGGAAGTGTCATCTGACCAAAGGCTGCAATAGTTTCTAGATCATCCTCTTCAAGAAGAAACATCACATCTAATTTATCTTTTGGATAGTCAAGCTTTGCGATACCTTCCAAAAATTGTGGTACAACGTGCGCTTCTTTATATAAAGGACAAAGAATAGAATAGAGTGGCAATTTGCTTTCATCGAGGAGTGAAAGTTCATCATCACTTACTTTAATGTCATGATCTTTTTGCAAACTGCGAGTTACCACAAATACGTTAAAGAGGGCATCAATGAAGTAGAGCATACTCAAAACCCCTACGATCGTTCTTGCCGCAGGCAATGGGAACATAAAAAGAGCAAGGATTAACAAAACTGGAAATCCAAGAAAAAATATTTTCTGTGACAGAGAGAAGGTTTCGATAGCAGACAGGGAAGCAGGTAAAGTCGTATGGGTAATATATTTTTTCTTTTTATATCCAATACCTGCACCACGCATCGAACCCTTTACTGCCTTAATTGGCAAATAAAGCTTTCTTTTCATTTTTATTGAAAGTGCGTTGGTTCCAATTTCCCATGATTGATTAAGAGCATTCACTTTTGATTCGCCACTCAAACGTGGAGCAAAGATGATTGATACATTTTTAATACTAAATCCTGCTTGTTGTGAACGGTAGAGGAATTCAAGATCGAATGTCCATGGAGAAACAGGCTGAAACTGAATTGTTTGATAGACTTCTTTTGTAAAGGCTTTCAGACCCGATTGAATATCAGTATTCAGACCAAACATCATTTTCCCAAATACTGTCTTGAATCCTTTACTAAGAAATTTGCGTAATGTGCTATCTTTATATTTCTTTCGTTCCGCTACCACAATATCAGATATTTGTAGCGCATCAATCATCTCTGGAATTTTTTCCGGTGGGTACTGAAGATCACCGTCAATCATGACAAAAGCATCTCCTTTAGCTACATCAAAACCTTGGATGAGTGAATATGCTTTACCTTTAATGCCATTTTTTAAAATTACCTTAATAGTAGGCGCGAGGGAAATACTTTGTAACCATTCATACGTGCCATCTGTCGAATTATCATCGATATAGATGATTTCGAAACGTTTTTTATACGAGGTAAGTGTTTTTAGTAAGTGTTGATGAAACTGCGCTATATTACCAATTTCGTTATAGACAGGTATAATAACACTGAATAATTTTATTTTATTTGACATATATTTTGCAATGTATGATACTATGAGCTGATAAATTATCATAAAAGGACTGGATTTTTTACAAGCTAATTATTTTTTTAGCTTCATCAGCAATTATCCAATCCTAATTTTGAGTATTATACACTATAACCGTCTTATAGTAAAGTAGTAAATTAAAATTCTCCTATTTTTGGGGCAGTCTTAGTACATAAGATAACAGAAAGTTTTACCTCATGTCAATAAGGAATTATGACAAATATCTGATAGTATGATATTTTGCGTGGAAATTTCTCTGTGAAAAATATAAACATTATATTAATTACTCTAAGTTGATAAAGTAAAATTAAAGTTTTTTAAAAAAATACAAGCTCTCTATCCTCAGTAGCTAACAGAAAGTTATACCTATTTTCATTATTGAACTTACTAATATTATTGTAAAAAATTACTACATTTTGCTATAGGCTTGCTTTATTGGGAGAAATACTATATACTTTTGCTTAACGAAATAATCGTTTCTACTGCCTACTATGACTAACTCTATCTTGTTTTCACAAGTAAATACAATATGCAAAGCCTTTCAATTATCATTCCTACTTGGAACGAAGTAGGGAATATAGGACATCTTATTGAGCGTATTAATAATACGCTTTACCACAAAAATATATCTTACGAGATCATTGTGGTCGATGATCATTCAAGCGACAAAACACAATCAGTCGTCAAACACTTTGCTCAGCGTTTTCCTGTCCGTCTATATCTTAAACAAGGAATCCCAGGCAAGGCCCAGTCGCTTCTTGAAGGATTTAGTTATGCTCAATATGATCTTCTTTGTATGATCGACGGTGATTTGCAGTATCAACCTGAATCAATTCCTGAAATGCTTGATAAAATTAATCGAGGGGCTGATGTCGTTGTAGCGAATCGTATTCTCAGTAATACTACTTTCATTCGTAATTTTTTTAGCCGCAGCTTTCTTTATATTTTTGGTAAAATTCTCCATGGACTGAACTTCGATATTCAGTCAGGCTTAAAAATATTTAAGAAAGAAATTATAGAACGACTGCATATTTATCCTTCACCTTGGACATTTGATTTAGAATTTCTGAAAAAAAGTTTAGATGCTGGTTACAAAATCGATACCATAAATATGCGACTAGCAAAACGCACCTCAGGTGAAACAAAAATTCATTTACTAAAATCGAGTTGGGAAATCGGCATTAATGCCATAAAAATGAAATTTCAAGGAAAAGAAATTATCCCATTTCATCGCAACACAAGGAAAGTAAAAGGAAATGGATTTCACTATAACGGAAAAGAATTCATTCACTATTCATTATTAAAGCCAGCAGAGACAGCTTTTCAGAGAATTACCTTTCAACAAGGAGTCTATATAATTGTCACATTGCTTATACTTCTGACCGGACTTATTATTAACTGGCACACTACTATTATTATATTTATCGCAGTCTTAACATTTCTTTATTTTATAGATCTCTTATTTAATCTTTATTTGATTACCAGAAGCTTTGTAAAACCGGCAGAAATTAAAGTATCCATCGAAGAAATTCAAGCTATTCCTGACCACATTTGGCCTAGCTACACAGTCTTTTGCCCACTTTATAAGGAATGGCAGGTGATCCCGCAATTCGTTAACTCTATGAGTAAACTTATTTATCCCAAAGATAAATTACAAGTTATGTTGCTGTTGGAAGCAAATGATAAAGAGACGATTGATCAAGTCGCAAAATTTAACTTGCCTTCTTATTTTGAAGTTGTTATTGTTCCTCACTCTTATCCAAAAACCAAGCCAAAAGCTTGTAATTATGGTTTGACCAAAGCGACAGGAGAGTATGCAGTAATTTATGATGCTGAAGATGCACCTGATCCATTGCAGCTAAAAAAATCAGTCATAGCTTTTGCGAAAGCTCGAAGAAATACGATTTGTGTCCAAGCCAAATTAAATTTCTATAATCCCCAACAAAATTTCTTAACTCGAGTCTTTACCGCTGAATATTCACTTTGGTTTGATCTTGTTTTAACGGGGTTGCAATCTATTGGAGCCCCAATTCCTCTTGGTGGAACTTCAAACCATTTTAGAACCAAAGACTTACACAAACTCAAAGGATGGGATAGTTTTAATGTGACAGAAGATGCTGATCTTGGAATTCGGTTGGTTAAAGAAGGTTATACGACAGCCATTGTTGATTCAGAGACACTGGAAGAAGCAAATAGCAGCCTTATGAACTGGTTTGCACAACGTTCACGATGGATTAAGGGATACATGCAAACATACCTCGTTCATACCAGAAATCTGAAAACTTTTTTGCCAAGTAATAAACGTGTACATCTTATTACATTCCAACTGGTAATAGGTGGAAAAGTACTTTCACTTTTTATCAATCCGTTAATGTGGTTTATTACGTTGACTTATTTTATTTTCCGTCCTTTTGTCGGTGATTTTATTGAATCCTTTTTCCCAGCACCTGTTCTTTATATGGGTGTATTTTCATTGGTAGTGGGTAATTTCTTATATCTTTATTACTACATGATCGGTTGTGCAAAACATGGTCATTACGATCTTATACAGTATGTCTTTCTGGTTCCACTTTACTGGCTAACAATGAGTATTGCATCATGGATTGCTTTATATCAACTTATTGTAAAACCCCATCATTGGTCAAAAACAAAACACGGTTTGCATCTTAAACTTAAAGAAACAAGTGATCAAGTGAAACAAGTAGTAAAGAAAGAATTGGCAACGAAAAATATGGTAGGTATTTAAAAGTATGCAAAGTTTTATTATCACCAGACAACAAACATTTATGGAGAGTTTCAATAAAAAGATAAAACTTTTCTTTTCGACAAATATGGAAAAAATGATTTTTCTCCTGTCGATATGTGCTGCGTTTATTGCTACGTATATTTCGTATATCAATCACTGGATACTTGCTTACGGCGACGCTGAATCACATATCAATATCGCTAAAAAAGTAGTGAACGGTTTAACACCTGGGTTTGCGCAACTCGGTGGCATTTGGTTACCGATGACGCATATTTTAATGCTGCCATTTGTTATAGCAGATCCTTTATGGCGTACAGGTCTTGCAGGTTCACTGATCTCAGGTATTTTTTATGTCATTGCTTGTATTTATATCTTTAAACTCACAAGACTCATCACACAACATAACTTTGCATCTTTTATTGCATTTACCATTTTTGCCACGAATCTTAATATTTTATATTTGCAATCAACCCCAATGACTGAAATACCCCTTATTGCTTTCTTCATCTTGTCATCTTATTATTTTGTTAAATACCTTCATGGAAATCACGTTTTATCCTCGCTGATACTTGCAGGTCTTTTTGCTTTCGGTGCATCTTTAACACGATATGATGGTTGGTTTCTCGTTCTTTTCGAAACACTTATTGTTATCTCTCCTGGTATTTTTAATCGTAAACTTTTTGTCAGACAAAAAGGAGATATGATTTTGTTTGTGACCCTGGCCGGATTTGGTATCCTTTGCTGGTTCGTTTGGGGCGGTTTAATTTTGGGTGATCCTTTATATTTTACTGATAGTATTTATTCTGCAAAATCTCAACAACTCGCTTGGATGGCAAAAGGTGAATTACCTGCATATCATAACCTGCTCTTATCAATTATTTATTATGTCTACACAGCACTAGCAAACACTGGATTCTTTATTTTCGTTATTTCTCTTGTTGGGTCGATAGTTTTTCTGGCAAGTAATTCTGCTAAAGCAAGAATTGGAACACTCTTGGTCTTATTTGTTCCTTTTGTTTTTAACGTAGTCTCACTCTTTTTGGGTCAGGCAGTTATCTTTATTCCTGGTTTGACACCACAGCATTTTGATTATCATTTATTCAATGTTCGCTATGGTGTTATGATAATTCCTTTTATGGCTGTATTCTTTGGCTATCTTGTTGCAAGAGTACATAAGAGTTTGAAACTTGTGCTTATCATGTTACTTATATTACAAACAGCACTTTTCTTTATGGGCGATACCCCTGTCATAACGCTTGCTGATGGTACACATGGCCTTTCAGCCAATAAAGTTCCGACCAACGTAGAGCAATTTATTAACGAACATTACGATGGGGGATTCGTACTCATTGACGATTATGCTCGGACGATAAGTATTACCCAAAGCACAATTCCTATGCAAAAGGTAATTTATGTAGGAAACAAACCATATTGGGATGAATCGCTAAAACATCCCGAAAAATATGCAACCTGGATTGTCATGCAAAAGAATGATGCAGTTTGGTCTGCAATTTACAATAACTCAAAAATTCAAGGTGATCTTTATAAATATTTTAAGAAAGTCTACACCTCCCAAGATATCCTCATATTTAAACGAATAAACTAGCACTATTTATTTATCCTACAAACGTCATATAACGATATTTATTAACTTAAATTCTATTTGTAATATAACTCATTGTTTTGTGTGATCTTTGTCCGGTTTATCTACTAGTTGGTAAAAAAGCAGTAGACTATGATTCACTGAGTAATGATACGGCTGCTATGATGGTGTTTGCGTCATAAGATCCAAAAGTATCAAATGACATTGCAACGGAAGTATATACAAAAACGTATAATAAAAGTGGCTATTGGCAGGATGTCAAAGAGTTACAATGATAAGAATTGGGGTTGGTTTGCAACAGTACTTTATACCAACAACTTTCCTAAAAAGGCAATGTCTTCTAAAAAATAAACTTCTACAATGGGGACAACATTATTTTGCGAAGCGTTTTACGAGTAGCTTCTTTCCAAGTAATCCAAAGAGCATAACCGGAACAATGAGTAAGAGCCATGCTAAGTTAATAGTCAATATCTTTTTACTATCTTGTGCACCCAGGACTGTAGCTGCATTGTGACTGTCATTCGGATTGTCGGTACTAGCACCAGCTACTTTAGCATTTGATAAATTCCCGGTTGTACCACCATGTACTATTGCACGGTTATGTGATGAAGAGTAAATTGTTGATGATCCACTGTTTGTTGCTATCTCAGTACCAGCTGGAGCATCAGAAGGTGTGACACTGTCAGTAGTTGTCTGTCCAGTTGTTGTTGTCGTATTATTCGTTGGTGCTGCTGTAGGTTGTAGTGCTTGTGCGCTTTGTGTCGTGTTGCTTTTTGCCTTGGCAGGATCATTTGGATCAGTTTGTCCTGGAGTTACTAAATTGCCCAGCCAATCATGGAACACATTCACGACAACAACATAGAGATGACCTGTACCTGTGATGTTATTGTTGACGAAGTTGACCATATTTGCAACGACGTTTGCATTACCGGTTTTGATAGTGTTGTTTCCACCGGTATTGTAATTTGCTTGATTATTGCCAGTATTTGCGGATAAGTTCAATGTATTATTAATGACTCCGTTATTGTTTTGTCCGTTTGTACTATTGGTGGAACTAGACACATTTGTATTGTTCGTAGAGCCAGCTCCATTGCTACCATTTGAGGCAGTAATTTGTCCGTCAGGCCCATAAGAAAGTGTTGTTCCTGCTGATGCAGCAGCATTAGCTCCTGCAGGTGCACCGAGTAACTGACCTACCCAATTCCCGGCATCGTTGACGAGAACAAGCCACATATTACCACCGTCCACGTTATTATTTGCAACATTAAGAACATTTGCATCAACCTTAGTGCTTCCTGTGACGAGAGTAGTGTTGCCATCTGTTGTTCCGTTTGCACTATTACCACCCGTGGTGCCATTGATAATTAAATTATTGTTAATGGTTGCGTCGTTGTTCTGGGAGGTATTTGAGTTAGCGATATTATCAGAACCAGTATTATTCGTAGAACCGGCTCCATTATTAGTATTTGCTGTTGTTGTACCAGTACCAGTCCCGGTGACCGGTCCATTCGTAAAATCTGGAATAACGATATCACCGGTAAGATTGCCGTAGAGGTTGACGACGCCGTAAGTAACATTTCCTGCGATATTGTTGTTGGCAAATACGAGTGAATTTGCTGAAACATTGGCATTCCCGGTAGTAATTGTATTGTCACCACCAGTGTTATAGGAAGTAGCGTTATTACCTGAATTTGCGGACAAAGTCATATTATTGCCGACAGCTGCGTCGTTGTTTTGAAATGTCGTACCATTTATTTGTTGTGTCGCATCTGCCGTATTATTTGAATTTGCCCCGTTGCCTGTATTGGAGACCTTGCCTGTTCCTCCACAATTTGAGACACAATTGGCTGCAAACATCTCTGGTGTAAGAACGAGATCTCCCGTTGTATCATTATTGACATCAAATTGAGAGACTTGCACCCCTGCCATATTCGTATTAACAGCTGTAACTGCTGTTCCTGAAGTGTTCGAGTTACCGGAGTTGATACTTGTATTACCAACATTTATTGAGGAATTATTTGATCCAGTTGTTGATGATTGATTTAAAACATTACCCACCTGCGCACTGTTGTTCTGATTAGTGTCACTATTTACAATTGAAGCCGAAGAACCATTATTATTTGATCCTACACCATTGCCATTATTTACAACTGCTGATGATCCTGAACCTTTTCCTGTTCCACCCAGCACGGTTGCTCCATTTGTGTTCGCTGTCGTGACAGTTGAACCATTATTGTTTGCAATTCCTGTACTTATTGCTGTATTTCCGTTATTTCCATTTGAAGTGACTCCTGTATTGCCCCCTGCTGGAGTAGGAGTTGGGGTAGCATAATAAGCTGCTTCCCATGCTGCTTTTGCTGCAGCTTTTTGTGCATCTCGAGCAACAGCCACAGCATCAGGCGTAGGAGTTGGTATGATATTTGCAGTATTACCAGATGTTTGATCAGGTGCTGCAGGAGCGGTCGGTGCAATCGGCGCTGTTGGTTCTATAGGAGGTGTTGTAGAAACAGTTGGTGCTGGAGATACATCATCCGCCCGTACCAATGCAGGACTTACCTGTAAGAAAAGTACAGCTGTGATTGTGATTATTGCAATGTATTTTTTAAGTAAATTTTTCATATGTTTATTAATTGTGTTATAGTTAGATTGTTTTTCTTCATTCCTCATTCTCTATTCTTATTTTCTTTGTTGGTAGGGTGCCTTACTGAAGTGCTAGCAAAGCACCACTACCGAACAAATTATTATGCCATCCAGCCGTGAAGAAGAGTCCAAAGACCTGAAAGGTCAAATGAAGTCCCTACTTCAGTATTGTTCCAAGGAAGGTGCATAGTGGTTCCGCCATTGCCTAAGACATTGACGTTACCTGAGTTGTTTACACCGGTGGTTGAATTAGAAACACCTGTGTAGATGACTGGGTCACCTGTAACATCTCCTGTACTAAATCCGAGGTCGTTAGAACCCGTTTTAGCATCACCATTTACATTGTTTCCAAGGTCAGCACTATTAGCTTGATCGTTAAAAACAGCATTGTTTGCTGCTGCATCTACAGAATTCTCAGATTCAGCACCATTTCCTGCTACTTTAACGTTAGTTCCATCTAGAACACATCCACAATCGAGTGATGCTGCATTAAAGTTAGCCATATTATCTACGTTAACTTTGTCTGTAGCATTTCCAGTTGAGATTCCAGTGAATCCACCTGTGTTGAATTGTGATGAGTTATTTCCGGTTTTAGCATTTGCATCGACATCGTTACTGATAGTAGCATCGTTACTTTGACCCAGCACAACTGCTGAGTTATGATTCAAAGCTACACTGTTATCACTGAATGCACCGTTGTCTTTGATGATAAGACTGGCTGATCCAGCAGTACCATTAGAGCCGCCGAGTTGAGCAACGTTAGCGTTAGCTTCGTTACTTACACCGACAGTGTTTCTTGCGTTTCCAGTTAAGATAACACTATCTCCACCTGTGTTGTACGATGCATCGTTTGCACCAGTTGTAGAGTTAGCCGTAACATTGTTGTCGAAGTTTGCTGCATTATTTTGATTCAGGAAAACGTTGCTTGTGTTATTGACACTTCCATCGTTATCACTGAATGCTCCGTTACCTGAAACAGTAACGTTAGTTGCTCCGCCGTTGCATGATGCACAATTTGACAGAGAAGCTTGATTCAAGTTCGCTGCGTTTGTGACATTAACGGTGTTATTTGCATTACCTGTTCTGATCGTAGTGTTTCCACCGGTGTTAAAGTTTGAACTGTTATCACCTGTAGTTGCATTTGATGAAACATTATTAGTAATGTTTGCGTTGTTAGTTTGATTAACAACTGCGTTTGAACTGTTTGTGACATTGACTGCACTGTTTGATGTTGCGCCATTGCCTGAAACAGTAAGTGTGTTCGCAAATGCGACTGGAGCCAAAGCGTTAACTAAGACTGCTCCTGTTGCGATTGCTGTTGTAATTCGTTTATTAAAAGTCATAATTTCTTTTCACCCCCTCTCATATAAAGAGTTTCTCTTTGACGAGAACACTTCATTCCGTCCTCTTCTGCAAGCAGAAAAAAACGGAGGTCACTTCATCTAATTAAATTAGGTGAAGAAAACTCCGTTTTGACGATATTTCATTTCCCTTTTGTAGTATTTTTTATTCATATATAAGTTTTTATACTGTATTAATAGTAAATATAAACTTTGTATATATTATGCCAACAAAAAAAGACATCCTTCTCTTAATAGAAAAATTCTATTAACAAAACGATGCCTCCGTGTGCGGTCAGCAATTAGGTTTACTTGATAAATTTACCTACCTAATCATTGTTATTAATAACAATATATATTAAACAGTATCATGTTGTCAAGACCTAGTTTTCATGACACTTTGTATTTGATTGGTTTTCTTGATGTTTCGTTCAACTATTTGTACTACTTTATTATCTTGTACAAATATCTCTACACTGCCCCAGCCACGGATGTTTTTTAGTGCTTCAGCAATTTCTGCAAGTAGCTCTGTACTTGCTTCTTTGGTAGAATAATCATTCATAAACTTATTTCAAGTCGAGTTTTATAGATTGTTTCGCGCCTTGAATTTCGCCAACCTGTAAGGTTAAATTGCTTGCATCAGCTGTAGAGATAGGGAAGCCAAGGCGAGTATATTTAGTAGAGATTGCTTGGACTTCCACTGGATCGTTGTGAATATCAGCTGCTAATTTTTCCGTTGAACTACTTGCAATCAGACGAACATAGTCACGTGTATTTAATTGCACAGACTTATCATAACTATTGGTAATTTGTAAATTAAGAACCAAGAATGTTCGTCCTTGTACTGCTGTTGCTTGTTGTCCTTTAATGATGATTTGATTGTCCAGCTCTGCACTTTGAATAACATAATGCAACTTACTTACAACTTTTCCGCTGGCATCTTTTAAAGGAAAATCAAAAGACCTGTTCAAAGTCTCTTGCGCAACCGGTTTTGAAACATTTACTTGTTTATTGGTGCTTGCCAAACTTGGGATAGCATTATTTGTTGATCGACTGATAACATTAGAGATAGCAAAGATAGCTATACCAAAAACGACAATCATAATAATTATAAATGGAATGAACGGTGATTTTTTGAAATAGCGCTTAAAGCCTTTTGGAGACATGCCACCCACTGAAGAAGATGAACCGAGTCTGGAGCCGGAACTGAAAGATCCTGTTTGAGAAAAGTCTGACATCGCAAATGTTGAATTTGATGAAAGTTGTGACATATTCAAATTAAAAGAGCGAGCAGGAATGTTTGGATATTAACAAAGCATTTTTACTGTGTCAATAGACAATTTGCAATTGAATATCCTATGGAAGCTAGTTTATAATGTTCTTCTGATGAAAAAAACAAAACAAACATATTTTCTTATCGATTTTGATAGTACGTTCATAACCGGCGAGGGACTTGAAATCTTTGCTGAAATTGTGTTGCAAGATAAGAAAAATAAAAATGAACTTCTCGAAAAAATAACATCGCTTACCAACCAAGCGATGGAAGGGAAGATCTCATTTGGAGAAAGTTTACAAAAGCGTATTGCTTTACTTTCAGGAAGTAAAACCCAAGTGAGAGAGGTAGGTAATCTGCTCAAACAAAAAATTTCACTTTCTATCTTGCACAATAAAAACTTCTTTTTACAACATAAAGATCATATTTATATTATTTCAGGTGGCTTCAAGGAATTTATTTATCCGGTAATAAAACAGTTTGGTATTCGATCAGATCATATTTTCGCCAATACATTCGTCTATGACCAAAAGGACGATATTACGGGAATTGATACGAAAAATCTTATGAGCCAAGATAAAGGGAAAGTGAATGTTGTCAAATCGTTAAAACTCAAAGGGGATTTATACATGATAGGGGATGGCTACACTGATTATGAGTTAAAGAAGCTCGGTCTTGCCAAAAAATTTATAGCATTTACTGAAAATATCTCTCGCGAACCTATTGTAAAAAAAGCTGATGAAATCGCATCAACCTTTGATGAATTCTTATATGTAAACAATTTACCTCGCTCGCTTTCATATCCCAAAAGTAGAATTAGAGTTTTTGCTTTGCCGCAGCTTTCTGAGGAAACAAAAAAAATGTTAAGGAAAGAACAGTATCAAATAAAAGAGCTCAAAGAAACAATCTCAGATGCGTCTCATATTCAGGAAATGAAACAAGCCTCGATTCTGTATGTTGAAAGTTTGGACCAGTTATCAGAAGAAGTATTGACGAATGCACAACGATTACTAGTAGTTGGTATTACAAAGATGTCACCTTCGGAAAGCTTGCCGTTATTCTTTCGTGAGAAGGGGATTGCTGCATTTCAAGATAGTAGCGTAACCAAAAGAATAATTAATTTTATTAATACAGGCGATACGTATAAAAATCTCACCCTCCCAAGTATTAATCTCCCCAAACATCAAAAGACACATCGACTCTTGCATATTCATAAGAATGAACCGGGGATTTTGGCACAGATTAATTCAGTTATGGCAAAACATAAAATAAATATCATCAGTCAATATCTGAGGACCACTTCTGCAATAGGATATGTCATTACGGATGTTGATAAAGAATATGACAATACTGTATTAGAAAAACTAAAGCAAATACCACACACCATACGTTTTCGCGTACTTTACTAACGCCAGAATGACAGTTTACAATCTTGTTTATTAGACAAGATATTTTATAATATTTAAAGTATGAAGGAGCAACCTAAATCAAAAACAACCTTTTTCATTCTGATTGGGATGAGTACTGCTTTGCTCCTTGCAACGCCAGTAATTATTTTACTTTTTCTCGGTATATTTTTAGATTCATTTTTCCACACAGGAAGACTTTTTACAATAGGGGGAGTTATCATCGGATTTCTTGGTGGGATCTTTAATGTCTTTCGCTTAATGCAGATGATGCAAAAAAGGAAAAAATAATCTGTTATAATACTCATGTTTATGAAAAATTACGTTAAATATTTACCGTATGTAGCTTTCATGCTTGCGCTGATTTCAACGTTGGCAAGTCTTTCATTTAGTGAAATTTTCAAACTAACTCCATGCGTTCTCTGTTGGTATCAACGCATATGTATGTACCCATTGGTTTTCATTAGTGCGGTAAGTATTCTTCGAAAGCAAAAAGATTTACATACCTATATCTTGCCTTTAAGTATTTTGGGGTTATTGATCTCGATTTATCATAATCTTTTATATTTTCATATTTTGCCCGAAAGTATTGCGCCATGTGTCCAAGGCATTTCCTGCACATCCAAGCAAATTGAGTTTTTTGGTTTTATCACTATTCCTTTCGGATCCATGATTGCTTTTGCACTTATTACAGCGACTATGTTATTATATGCGAAGAAGATAAAAAAAGATAAATAATATGTCAAGTGAAACAAAAGTACTTATCGGAATTAGTGTAGTTACGTTAGTATTAGTTGTCGGTGCAGCACTTATTTTTGGTGGCAAATCTACTTCTTCAGCATCAAATACTCAACCGGTCAAGAACACACAAGCGCTTTTTCGTAAAGATAGTCATATTATAAGAGGCACTGCGAAAAATGCCGTAACATTAGTAGAATTTGGTGACTTCCAATGTCCAGCATGTGGAACTGCGTATCCAACTATAGAACAACTTCGCGCTACTTACAAAGGCCAACTTACTTTTGTGTTCCGCAACTTCCCACTTCCTATGCATCCAAATGCAAAAGGCGCAGCTGAAGCAGCTGAAGCAGCCGGAACACAAGGAAAGTTCTTTGAGATGTATAACTTACTTTATTCCAATCAAGGTAAGTGGGGAGAGACAAATAACGCCATGGATTACTATATGCAATACGCTAAAGAACTCAAACTTGACACAGATAAATTTAAAAGTGATGTAGCGAGCAGTAAATACGCAGCGAAAATTCAACAAGATATTGATGATGGAAATGCACTCAATGTTCAGGCAACACCAACCTTTTTCATTAATGGTGTCATGCAAGAAGGCGGGTTATCCTACAATGATTTCAAAGCGAAAATTGATGACGCACTCAAGAATTCTTCAAAATAATAGGAAGTTCAACTCGAATGATTGTCCCCTCAAAACTATGGAGCTGATTAACAAAGGATACAAACTTGGGATAGCAAATGACATTGTTTTTAAAACCAACAAATTCAGCCCTCACTGGCTTTATCCATCCAGAGTTCTTTTAACTTGCTAACGGGAGGATTGATTCTAATGGTGCATGAGGAGTATTATTTGCTCTAAAGAGAACTGCGGCATAAGGTATGCCTTTATCTTTTCCTCTTCTTGCAGTCATAGATATAACATTGATTACGTCCACTATTTCTTCAGGAGGGAGATCTTCAACTTGGCTGCTATTTGCCATATAGGATTTTTCTTCTATCGCTTCTATTTCTTCGGTTAATGGAATATATAAATCAGGTTGTAAAGGTTTACCATTAAGATCCAAACCCGTGATTGTATCAGTTGTATAATGCGCTAATCCTTTACCTGCTATTTCGGCTCCAACTCTATATGTTGCTCTATGATCTGTATGAGGATCCCTAGGATGAAGCGTAACGATTGCAATGGGTCTTATCTCATCAATTGCATTGCCTACGAAATCTCTTGCTTGTCTTGGAAACTGATAAAGTCTACCATCAGGAATTTCAATACGTCGTACTTCCGTTATCCCAGCAACTACTCCAGAAGCACTTGCCTCTTCCCAGCGTACTTTGGCTAATTGTTCAGGTTCATAATTTGGCAAATTGCGAGCATCACTATTTGTTAAAGTTAAGATTGTTACACCAATTTTTTGTCTAGCAAGTGTATTAGTTAAACGAAACATGGCATCATCATCGGTATGTCCACCAATTAAGACAGCTTGATCCCAATTGCGTCTATCTTCTCTAATAACTTTTTGTCTTCTTGCAAATTCTTTCATATTTTTCCATAAAAAAAACCCCGACTTTGCGGGGTTACATAAAACACAAAAACGCAACCTCGCTACGAAGGAGTTGCGTTACAACAAACTGAATTATATTTTATAAACATTCCCTTAAAATAGCATAAAGCTCGGTACAAGTAAAGAGAAAAACTACCGATCTTCTCTGACAAAGATTGCTGCATCATTATCCTGATAAACCTCAGCCCATTTATTTTGCTTTGTTAATGTTACCAAACGATTATAGACAGGTTTGTCTGTGGACATATAAACCACATTGTATTTTGATTTATCTACATCTTTCATATCCTGTTCCAATGAATAATAATCAGTAAAAGCGCTATATCCATGCTCAGACCAAAGATGCATACGGCCATCAATGGAAGGTTTAATTTGCGGATAGTTCCAGATTAACCATCCACCCCAACCATACAGAGTAAGGAGATCATGAGTGAGATGGTGATCGATCAAGAATTCGGCTGACTTCGGGCTGCATTTCAAAACTTCATTGTTGCAATAATCGGTCCAAGTAAAAGTTGCAGCTCTCTTTATCGGCCACCGCCACCAAACAGCAACAACCACCAGTCCTATTGCTAATATGATTGTTGCCAGGTTAGTGAACTTTTTGCTGTCCGGTTTGAAATAGACGGCGACTAAGGGGAAAAGTGGCATCAATAAATAATATGCCGGCCATGCATAACGTCTGACACTCAGTGAAAGAATAAATAACAATAATCCGCCCCCCAAAAGTGGCAATTTATCTCTAAGTTTGCCATTAAAATAAAGGACAGCCATTCCGACCGCAGCAAACATGCCTGTGAAAATCTCAGCCCACCAAACCGTAGAGTACATATCAAATGGCAAATACTCTGCGATATCCTTCAAAAGCGGACTTCCAATATGTGAAATGGCATCATGATGAAGTACATAACCAAAAGGATTTATAAAAGTTACCAGAATACTTGCTAACACTATAGCTGTGAGCGTTAAAATTTCCTTTCTGGTTACATGATAATTTACTTTTAGCCTACTTAGAAATGATTGCCATCTCGATTTATCTCCCTGGAACTGTAATGTGTTATGGAGTAATTTTTGCGCTAAATAGATAACCAACCACATACCAAAAACGACAAATCCTAGGACAAATTCACCATGAACATTGGCCCACAAAAAAAAGAGAGGTACTGCAAACCATAGCGTTTTGGGTTTTTCTTTATAGAAAGAAATAAGGTAGAACATTACCCCAACCAAAAGTAAAGTAAGCTGTTGTCCCCGGAAAGAAACAGCATTAATCGGTTCTTCCAGATAAAGGAGTACAGGGAAAATAAATGTTTCTTCCCAAATATTTAGTTGGGAAGCTTTTGCAAAAAAATAAAATGTCGCGGTAACTACTGCAGCTCCGAGAAGAATTACCCCAGCAAAACCGCCCAGATGATAAGCAGTATATGAAATAACATCAGTAAACCAAGAAGTATTTCCCCAATGATAATTTGGCATCATCGTTGAAAAGGTATTATCCCGCAGCACTTGTCCATGCTGCCAAAAATACTCTCCATATTTCAAATGCCATCCCAAATCAGGATCAGATGGAACATACAAAGAGAATACAAAAACGATTGCGTAGGGAATAATAGGCAGAAACGAATTAAATAATCGCTTCATCTTTTTCATGAGAATAGTTGTAAGTATAGCTGAGAAATTTCCAATTTACAATTTATCACTTGAGGATTTATGATCTTTTGACAAGCCGGGCAGTACTAACAATTTCCAAAACTTTTCCGTCACGAGTTTCGATCGATGTAGCACCTGTCTGCTCACGATAATCTTGGAGCAGATCAGAAAGTGTTTTGCCTTGTTCACTGATATCAAACCTAATATCTTTTACTTTTTGTGCCAGCATCGCGACAGATGGTTGTTTGGAAATTTCCTGCCGGACGCCGTTTTTTGCTTTACTGACTTCCTTTACTTTTTCATCATGCTCACGATATGTAGGATTGTTGTTAAATGAATCCTCGTACATTTCGCGTTGATCTTTGAGTTCGAGTTTGAGTTTGTCGATACTATCGATGTGGTTTTTTATCAGTTCTTCGAGATTAAGCAGCCCAGACGCTTGATCTGTTCCTGCTTCAGAAACTGCTACATCAAGCTCTTCGCTAGATTCAGCATCCTCAGCCACTTCGCCCTCGATTACTTGTTCATCACCAATCTGTGTCATAATTACTTACTATACAGAAGTAGATGACCTAAATGCAAGTAGGAAAATTTTTGAATTAAGAATTATGGTATACTACTTTTATGATCAAAGAAGAAAAAGTACTCGAAATACATAAAAGATTAGTCAAAGTCTATCCGCATCCGAAAATCGCACTTGATTTTACGACTCCGCTCGAACTTCTTGTCGCCACAATTATGTCCGCACAAACAACCGATAAACTTGTAAATACATTAACACCGGCGCTTTTCAAAAAATATAAAACAGCAAAAGATTATGCGCAGGCAAATGTTGAGGATATCCAAGCACTTATCAGTAAAGTTAACTTCTCAGGCAATAAAGCCAAAAATATTAAAGCTGCAGCACAAATTATTGTTGAAAAATACGGAGGTAAAGTCCCGAATACAATGGAAGAACTAGACGCCCTTCCAGGTGTTGCAAGAAAAACCGCAAATGTTGTTCTCGGACAAGCATTTCATAAAGCTGAAGGCATTGTGATCGATACCCATATGATCAGAATGTCCAACAAACTTGGTCTCACAACCCAAAAAGATCCAGTAAAAATTGAAAAAGATCTGATAGAAATTGTACCAAAAGATATGTGGATTGATTGGCCGTCCCGCCTTATTCTCTTTGGCAGACACGAATGCCCCTCACGTCCACACGAATGTGAAGGAACACTACTCTGGGATTTATACGTGGACCATTGAAGTTAGAGTAATCCTTGTGACTTCATTCTCCGAGCAACTGCTTCATCCAGGATCTTCTTTCTGATTCGAATATTCTTCGGTGTAACTTCTACCAACTCATCATCGTTCACAAATTCCAACGATTCTTCAAGATCCATAACTCGTGGTACATTAAAGTGTTCCATACCACCATCGCCCTTTGAACGCATGTTGGAGAGAGCTTTTGCCTTTGTGACGTTGACAGACATATCTTCAGAGCGTGAATTTTCACCTACCACCTGGCCTTTGTATACTTGAACACCTGGACCGATAAAGAGTGTGCCACGTTCTTGAATGTTTGTTAGACCGTACAAATTAGATTGGCCGTTTTCACTTGCAGTTAGAGAACCGCGCTCTCGCTTAATAGTTTCACCACTATCAACATCATATCGATCAAAGTTGGTATTAATAATTCCTAATCCGCGGGTGTCAGTAATAAATTCACTTCGGTACCCAAAAAGTGCACTCGTTGGCATCACAAATTCAAAATATGCAATACCATTAGCATCTGTTGTCATATCTTCAAGGTTAGCTTTACGAATACCCATTTTTTGCATTACAATTCCTGAATAATCCTGTGGCGCTTCAAGAAATACCCGTTCAAATGGTGCTAACTTCTTTCCATCGACATTTTTCAAAATTACTTGTGGTCGCGCAACTTGAAATTCGTATCCTTCACGGCGCATGCGTTCGATAAGAATAGCTAAATGTAGTTCACCACGTCCGCTGACCATCCATTTCCCATCATCCGTATCTTCAACACGAAGTGCCGTATCAGTTTCAAGCTCTTTCATCAATCGTTCACGAATTTGGCGGGATGTTTTAAATTCGCCTTCAAGGCCTGCAAAAGGGGAGTCGTTGACACTAAATGCCATCTTAACAGTCGGTTCTTCAATTGCCAGTAGCGGGAGGGCAACAGGGTTTTCAGGATCAGCGATTGTTTCACCGATAGTAATGTCAGAAATTCCAGAAATAGCAACAATATCACCTGCACTTACTTCTTGTGCGTCCATTCTCCCTAAACCTTCAAAAGTCATGAGTGATGTCAAGCGATTCTTTTTCATGACACCATCACGGTTGATATGCATAACTTCTTGTCCGGCAGTAACTTTTCCATTGTAGACTCTTCCGATGGCAATTCGTCCTTTATGGTCATCACGTCCGAGTGTTGTCATCAATAATTGCAAGGGGGCTTCAGGATCTCCAGAAAAGGAGGGAACTTCTTTAAGGATCATATCAAAAATTGGTGATATATCAGTCATGGATTCCAAATTTGGCTCAAGTCCTGCAAGACCTGATTTTGCTGATGCATAGACAATAGGGAAGTCCGCAGTATCATCATCCGCTCCGAGTTCTAAAAATAAATCAAGGGTTTTATCAAGGACATGATGAATGCGAGCATCAGATTTGTCAATTTTGTTTACGACAACAATAATCTTTAATTTCTTCTCCAATGCTTTTTTGAGAACAAATCGTGTTTGTGGCATTGGACCTTCTTTTGCATCGATCAGCAGCAAACATCCATCGGCCATGGTGAGAACACGTTCAACTTCACCGCCAAAGTCAGCATGTCCTGGAGTATCGATAATATTAATTTTTGTTTCGTTCCATTGGACTGATGCGTTTTTGGAAAAAATAGTAATGCCACGTTCTCTTTCCAATTCATTGCTATCCATGATCAGATCAGATTCAGCAACTTCTTTGTTGAGTTTCGTTTTAGATTGACGCAACAATGCATCCACCAGCGTGGTTTTGCCATGATCGACGTGTGCAATAATTCCGACATTTCTGATATTGTTCATAATTTTTCAATAAATAACCCCGCACTGCGGGGTGACCTATAAGTATCATAGCATGTTCAGAGCAAAATGGCAATTAGCCAGTATTTTCCAAATTATAAAAGATTTCCTAAGGGATAAAGGGTACGAAGTGAAACAATTTCTTTCTTCGGCGGGGGAGCGAGTAATTCAGAAACTGTCTCAAATTCATATCCTCTTTGCTTGAGAGTTGAAATTATATTAGGCAAAACTTCATCTGTTACTGGATCATTAGGAGCACCATTCATATGCATAACAATAATTGAACCATTCTGAACATTATTAAAGATATTATTTTTAATTATGTCAACATTATTATTAAAACCATCATCACCAACCACATCCCACTGAATCCCGATAATTCCTTTCTTATGCAAGAGAGTAATATCATTTTGCGAATAGCATCCTCCTGGAAATCTAAATAAGGTATTTTGTTTTTTCGTCAAATTAAAAAGTAACGACTGGGTTTTTGCTATTTCATCATTCTCACCATTTTTAGGTAATGGCTCAAGTCCATAGCAAAAACCAGAAAAAGAAGGATGAGAATACGAATGATTACCTAATTCAAAAAGAGAATTTGCAGCTAATTCTTTTGCGACATCAGGGTACATTTCTATCCACATACCAGTAAGAAAGAGTGTTGCTTTCGTGTGGGTGTCATTGAGTTCATCAATTAGTTTCTGATCATTATAACTTGGTACTGCACCTGAAGTATATTGATCCCGCATCCACGGAGTCATGTCTGCATCAAACGTAAGTGCAATTTGCTTTTTATCACGCGACCCATGAAAGACAATATTATTATTTTTGATAGGCGAGAGTTTATTCTCCCCATCCTCTGCTCCGATGAAAAAGATTTTCTTTAAAGATGCGGGAATTTTTGTATGAGGATTTGGAACATAACTATTCGTCGTTGCGGTTGTTATCTGCACTCCAAAACTAAACCCATAGAGAAATAAGAATACAATGATTAGTACAAACGGTTTGCTATATGCTGATGGCGGAAAATACTGTCGGAATAAGCTTTTTTTAAGAAAAGACATCGTAAGAGATTATTCTATATAATTATGAGTAGCTTTTGCAAGAGGGATAATAAAAAGAACTATACCATTCAGAAATTGATTATCGGTATTTAAGCAGTAAGTTTCACCAAATGTAAATCAGTACCAATAAACTGTCTGAGCCGCGTTTCATACTGATTAAAGTTATCAAAGAATTGATGGATGTCATATTCGAACTCTTT
>JBBSGT010000001.1:0-84622 GCA_038253825.1 Candidatus Levyibacteriota bacterium | reverse complement strand
AGCATCGTGGAGTTTGAAACATACGCGCTACAAAACCCTGCACTTATTCAGAAATCCCAAACTGATCAAAAAACGAAAAGAATCATTGAAGACCGTTTCTATTTACCTTTCGATGCACAAAATGTATTGACATATTACCAAACAACTTTTTGTTAATTACTGTTGCCACTGTTATCCATGAGGCAGAACTTGCAAAATATTCTCTCTTTGAGGAATTACTGATAAACGTAATGTCATTTTATTTAATAAAGTCGTCATATAATGACAACACATTTGACCTCTACTTTATAAACCTGTTACTATCATACAGAATCCTTACATTAAATCCATCAATTCTTGCTTTATTTAAAAGCGAAAACACATTAAACACGGATTAAGTATCTGAAGAAACTATCAAAAATTAGGTTTAGAATGACAAAACTCTTTTGATATATCTAATCTTCTCTTTCAGAAAGCTCTTAATTAATAAATTTTAGTCATCATATGCTTACAGATTTTCAGATAATTACTCAAGATAATAATTATATATCTCTATCTCCTCTCTGGCTGAGAGAAAATTTTTCAGAAATAATTATTTTTAAAAATTTTGATGCACAATCATTACCCTACTATCCGCAAAGAAATTTACCTAAAAATGTCATCGATGATTTTAGTACAGAAATTCTAACTCCTCGAATTATCCATCCTAATCAAGATGCTTTGAATACTTCATCAGCAATTCTTTCGATTCTTCTTAAAGCAAATATTCGCCGGGGTTCGCTAACAACATTAGAACCATACCTGCATACATTTTTGTCCAAGATAAATTATTTTGTTGAGAGAAGTGAGCCTATACAAATAGTTTTACCCACAATTCCACACAAGAAACAAAGTCCTCTCACAACAGGCCATTCCATGGATTTTGTGGATTTAGGTGAATATTTGCTTATGTCTCAACTTCGTAATATTTTATTATCAGTCGAAAAAATTTATAATCCTGGTGCTAAAATTACACTTTTATCAGATGGTATATTACTCGCTGATATTTTTACTAATAATGATAAATCTCTGATTCACAATTATATGCAAAAGCTCAATGACCTAAAAAATCAATTTAACCTTAACGGGCTGGTAAATATAGAAGGGTTGGATAATCTTATTAAGGATAGAGAACTTTTTGCTCAAGTACATGACGATATAAAAAGACTACTCTATACGCTATACAAAAAAGATGTTCTCATTACTCAGGGACTTGATATATTAAAAAAAGCCATGCTTGTTTTTAATCTTCCTTTTGATCATAGTTTGGAAGAGCATTTCTTTCTCATGAAAATACCCTTGCATAAAATCCCCTATAACATACGAGCACTTGTTGAGTATGCTACAGTGGACTATGTTTCCACTTTACTAGCTTTGAAAAAATTAGACATTATAAAAATGAGCTATCCCCATGCAATTCGCGCATCTGTACATGATAAACCTACCCCTAACTTCCCCTTAAATCTTATTAATAAAAAAACTTCAATTTTTCCCTATAATGGAATTCCGGTCGTAAGAAGAGGAAAATATGAAAGAACACAGAACATACAATCATCAACAAAAATTATAAGACTATATGAAATATATAAATATCCTAGTGCGACTGAAATTTTTATCGATGGACAGGATGAACCATTCTACTATGAAATTGATTCCCTCAATGAGTAGCTATATTTTTGTACCTTTCATCTGCCTTTTCAAGGAAAACGCAGAGGTCGTTGAGATTTGCTATAATGTTTAGGTTATGGAAATCCTCATCATTTTGCTACTGATTGTTGTCAATGGCATGTTCGCAATGGCAGAAGCAGCAATTATTGCTTCCCGTAAACATAAATTGCAAAAACAAGCACAAGAAGGTAATGAAAATGCAAAGAAAGCTCTCGACCTTGCAGAAAATCCAAATCGCTTTCTGTCCACTACTCAGGTAGGCATCACGTTAATTGGCATTTTTGCCGGTGCTTTCGGTGGTGCGACTATTGCGCATGCATTACAAATGTGGTTAGTAAAAATTTCTTTATTATCCCCTTATAGTGATGCACTTTCTCTTGCCATCGTCGTTATCATTATTACGTATCTCTCTTTGATTATTGGTGAACTCGTCCCCAAAAGAATTGCCTTGAGTAATCCTGAAAAAATAGCTTCTTTTATGGCTCCATCAATGGAGACGTTTTCCCGCTTTACTATTCCTATTATTTCACTTTTAAGTGTTTCAACAGATTTTGTCTTAAAACTTCTCAGGATAAAAATAATTGATGAAAGTGGTGTGAGCGAGGATGAAGTAAAGATGCTTATTCGGGAAGGAACAAAAGCTGGGATCTTTGAACAAACAGAAAAAAACATTGTAGAACGTACCTTTCGCTTAAGTGATCGACAGGTGAATTCTCTCATGAGATCGCGAAAGCAAATTATTTGGTTAGAGCTTGATAGTTCGCTAGCAACTATTCAGAAAAAATTGTTAACGACAACACATTCGTATTATCCGGTTTGTACTGGTACACTTGATAAAGTAATTGGGATTGTGAGGACAGAAGATGCACTCAAAGATTTTCTTGAAGATGGAAAAATGAATTTACAAAAGTCTCTTCACAAACCCCTCTTTATTCCATCCACGACACCTGCCTTGAAAATACTTGAATTATTTAAAAAATCTGGCATACATCTTGCGTTAATTATTGATGAGTATGGGATGATTGAAGGATTAATTTCTTTGACTGACATACTGGAAGCAATTGTCGGTGATATCCCGGCAGCAAGTGAAATCGAAGAAAAAGAAATTATAAAGAGAGACAGTAAATCCTGGCTTATTGATGGTCTTATTTCTACTGATGAATTTAAAGATTATTTCCAGATTAAAAAACTACCAGATGAAAGATCAGGAAATTATCATACACTCGGCGGCTTTGTCATGAGTCGGCTAGACCGAATACCAATCAGCGGTGATCGTGTAGAATATGATGATTATATTTATGAAATAGTGGACATGGATGAAAATCGAGTAAGTAAAGTTCTTTTAACGAAAAGCGAAAATTAAATTATGACTTGCTTCCCCACTTTTCAAGTGATCGAAAAACACCTCTGAGTGATTGCCCTTTGTCTGTTAAAGAATATTCTACATGTAGTGGCACTTCTGCAAAAACTTTTTTGGAAATAATGCCATCTTTCTCGAGTTCTTGGAGACGTTGTGAAAGTGTTTTTGGACTGATCCCTGGTAGAGATCGTTGCAATTCGCCGAAGCGTTTCTTTCCACCAAAAATGTTATGAATGAGTAACATTGTCCATTTACTGCCAATTATTTTGAGTGTTTTAGTAACCGCGCAATTTATATGTGTATCTCGAATGTCTTCCATACTTCCCTTTTTGTAACTACTTTACATTATAAAGTTACACTGCTAGTATAGCATAACTATCTTAAAGAAAGAAGGAAATAAAATGAATTGGGATACACTAGCAAATCAAGAATCAATCGACAAAACAGTGACAGCATTGCAGGAAGCAAATGTAAATACAATTATCGTTGACTCTCATGAGGCCGCAAAAACAACAGTTCTGGAGCTTCTACCAAAAGGCGCAGAAGTTATGACAATGACATCAATTACATTGAGCGATTCAGGTATTGCAAAGGAAATCGAGGAGTCGGGTAACTACGATTCCGTTAGGACAAAACTTGTTGGTATGAATCGTGACACCGACCAAAGAGAAATGCAAAAACTCGGCGCAGCTCCACAGTGGGCAATCGGTAGCGTTCATGCAGTGACAGAAGATGGCAAAGTAGTCATTGCTTCCAACACTGGAAGTCAGTTGCCAGCATATGTCTATGGTTCGGATCACGTCATTTGGGTCGTTGGTACACAAAAGATTGTCAAAAATCTTGATGAGGCGTTAAAGCGAATTTATGATTATGTATTGCCATTGGAGACACAACGTGCTCGAAAAGCATACCATCTTGATGTAACTTTTCATAGTAACGTAAGTAAAGTGGTTATCCTCAACAAAGAGGTCAACCCAAAAAGAATTACCATGGTGCTGGTAAAGGAAAAATTAGGTTTCTAAGCAGCTAGCTTATGCATTCTTGCTTATTCGTTACTATCTGTTTACCTCTTTCTTATATGTTATGGTTAAACTTGTTTTATGACAAAAGGCGCTCTTGCAGCACTTATTATTAACTGTACCCTTTCCCCTTCTCCCAAACGATCGAATACTGAAGCTTTGGCAATGGTTGTGAAAGAAGCACTTGAAGAAAAAGGAGTCACAACTGAAATGATTCGCGCTGTCGATCATATGATAAAACCCGGTGTCTCGACAGATGAAGGGGAAGGTGACGAATGGCCACCTATTCACGACAAAATTGTTAAAGCAGATATTCTTGTCATGGCAAGTCCAACCTGGATGGGACAACCATCAAGCGTTGCCAAAAGAGTCCTTGAACGAATGGATGCATTGTTATCTGAGAAAGATAACCAAGGCAGATTTATCGCGTTTAATAAAGTAGCAGGATTTGTGGTAACAGGGAATGAAGATGGCGCTCACCATGTGATCGGAGAGTTGGCAATTGCCCTTATAGATACAGGCTTCACCGTTCCCGGACAAGCTTGGACCTATTGGAATAAAGGTCCTGGTCCCGGTAAATCATATTTGGAAACAGATTATCGACATGACTGGTCTATCAAAACAGGAAAATCAGCAGCACATATTCTCGTCTCAGTTGCGAATGCATTGAAGCAAAATCCTATCCCTCCTCAAGAATAACGCCTTAATTTTTTAGCTCGGGAAGCTAAAAACAGTTCCATTTGCCCTTCAAGTTTTCCCACTTTTTCTCGCAAAGCGTGTAACTCTTGCAGCATCTCGGATGGAACAACTTCTTCTTTGAGATCTTCTTTTTTATCCAAATCGATCATATATTTTTGCCGATGATTATTCTTTTCTTATTGTAACATAACGATTTCATTATTTTCTAAAAGCTGATGACATTTGGGTTATAACTTAGTACAATAAGCTCATGAAGATAGGAATACTGGGAGGGAGTTTTGATCCTCCGCATGTGGGACATGTTCTTATTTCCCGGCAAGTAAAAGAAAAATTGCAGCTTGATATGATTTGGTTGATGCCAGCCTATCACCATCCTTTTGCCAAACAGCTCCTGTCCTCTGACTATCGTCTCGCGATGACACGACTTTTGGAAGAAGAAAATATTAAAGTATCGGATTATGAAATCAAACAAAATCATTCAAGTTATACTATTGATACATTGACGCAATTACACACCGCTTTTCCTGATGATACTTTTTACTGGATCACTGGTAGCGATCAACTGGATAGCTTTCAGAAATATAAAGAATGGCAGACAATCATCACAGAGTTCAATCTTGTCATTTTCCCCCGGGAAACAGCTATCGCTCATCTGGAAGAGAAAACAAAAGCATGTTTACAATTGCAAACTATTCCCCCAAACATTATATTGTTGCAAGATTCAGATTTAATCTTAACGAATATCTCTTCAACCCTAGTGAGAACCCGGCTTGCAAAAAATGAACCGCTCGACTATATTATTCCTAATAAAGTTGTTGCGTATATAAGAAAGCATAAGCTTTACCAATAACGTCATTGTGAGGAATAAAGTAGCGTAGCGAAGTGCCCAAAGGGTGCACCCTTGGCAATGACGAATTAAAATGAATAATTTACTCAAAATCAATCCAGAACATGAAACAAAACGAATAGAAACTTTTCTGCAGCAAACATTTGCAACTCAAAATATTTATCATGCAGTCATTGGGCTTTCAGGCGGTATCGACTCGGCAATTTCATTGTCTTTGCTAAGACGAGTTCTGAAACCAGAACAAATCTTTATCATGCATTTGTATTATACAGAGCCCCAAACCACACAGATTGAAAAAATGTTGCACCTTGCTCAAATTCCAGAAGAGAATATCCGGATTGTTTCGATTAAGGAATCGGTTAATACACTCGCCGAAAACTTGAAACTTCAATTCGGTGATGAAACCAAAATTCGTCGGGGAAATATTGCGGCACGTGTTCGTATGATTATGCTCTTTGATTATGCGAAAGAAAAAGATGCGCTTGTTTGCGGAACTGAGAATAAATCAGAAAATTTACTCGGTTATTTCACTCGTTTTGGAGATCAAGCATCGGACATCGAACCAATTGAACATTTATACAAAACGCAAATCTTTCAACTGGCTCACTACCTTGGAGTACCAGATGAAGTTATTCAACAGCAACCGACTGCCGGACTGTGGCAAGGCCAAACTGATGAAGGACAGTTTGGCTTTACATACAAAGAAGCTGACCAAGTTCTTTCTTTAGCATTAGAAAAACACGTCTCTGCACAAGAACTGGTAAATCAAGGTTTTCTGAATGCAAAGAAGATACTTGAGTGGCGAGAGCAAAATCTTTTCAAACACAAAACTCCGTATATTCTAAATAAATAGTATATATCCTTCTAACTTTTGTCATCCCCGGCCGCAAACCAGGGATCTAAAAATCAAAGTAACATAGAACCTATTTCAAAACTTATTTCTTTGTCATCCTGAACTCGCGCCGCTTCCAAGAAGCTAGTCCTCTTGGAGGGATTCGGGAATCATAAAGATGCTGAAATGAATTCAACATGACAAATTTTGTATTAAGTTCTAGATTCCCATCCCCCACTCGGGGCATCAAAGACCTCTGCGAGAATGACAAAAGTAATATGAATAAGATAAAACAATGCTTGACTTTTTCAGACGTTTATTAGAAACTAATACTGATGAATAAAGGAGTTGTTTGGCTTGTCGGAATAATTGGTCTTTTGCTTGTTATTGTAGCGATTGTATACTTTATGACGCCAGCAAGTTCATTGCCTTCTTTTTTTCCTGGTCATCAAGCAGGTCTGTCTACACATCATTACAAACATGGCATTGGGTCTTTGTTTTTGGGACTTGCTTGTTTTGCTTTTGCGTGGTTTCAAAGTGGAAAAAAATCCTCTTCCTCATCTCACCAGGAACAAGAGTGAGACAATTACTCCGATAGTTACACAATAGACTGCAAATGGTGTTAATTTCTTTGTTTCGAAATATTTTGTCAAAAATCGTACAGAAAGATAAGCAAATATTCCCGCACTTATAGTGCCGACAAGCGTAGGACCAAGATTATTTACTTCTGCCGGTGTTAAAAGTTCAGGTAATTTCAAAACAGCAGCTGCTCCAATAATTGGTGTTGCCAGAAGAAAGGAAAAGCGAGCCGCATCTTCATGGGTCAGTCCGACCAGGAGTCCTCCAGTGATTGCGGCACCAGTACGGGAAAAACCTGGGATGAGTGCAAGACATTGTAACAACCCGATCTTTACTGTTTGAAACCAAGTCAGCTTCGCAATTCTTTTGTTACTACCTGTCACAGGATCTTTCTTTCTCCGGCGCAATAATTCTGCACCATAAAGCATGCAACCATTGAGAATAAGGACGCCTGCCACAAGTTGCGGAGAAGCAAATAAAGCTTTCAATGAGTCTTCAAATAAGAGTCCTAGTATACCAGCCGGAATAGTACTCACAATGAGTAACCATCCTAATTTCGCTTCACTATCATGCTCGTTAATTTCCCGCGCTTTCAGTGAGCGAAAAATACCGGCAAAGATGCGTTTCCAATCTTTCCAGAAAAAGAAAAATAAAACGATTGCAGTAGCAAAATGTGTGGCAACGAGAAATGTTAAAAAGAAGGGATCTTTCTGATCAATATTCCAACCAAATAATTTAGGCAAAATGACACTATGTCCAAGACTCGAAATAGGAAAAAGTTCAGTAACTCCCTGTATCGCCCCAAAAATAAATGCTTGAAAATAGTTGAGCATAGAGTTAAGTATAGCAAAAGTAACTGTTATATAGATAGATACACTAGTAAGACTGCTTTATCAATAGAATAGTAATTTACTAGAAGATATTATGTATTTAAACCTTCTTAGCAACATATACTCTTGAATGAAGCCTAATATTATGTTATTATCATTCAATATAATTTACTATATTACTAATAGTATAAAATAACTATGACCGAAATCGCAAAAAGTGCTCCGCGGAACTGGAAAGAAGCTGAACAACAACGTACGCTTCTATTTGGATCTGACGAAGAGCCAGTTGGATATAGGTATAGCCATGGTCCTGTAACCGTTCAAGTTGACATAGGAGCTCAATCTATAACACTTTTGAACGCTAGGAATCCAGATAAAGGAATTATCCTTCAGCCAGCAAACGTTATTGTAGCTGGAGATAATGGCACATTATCAATTGGTCTCCGGCGTGAAAATGAAGTTTATCCTACCGAATTGGCCTCGGTAAAAGGATCAGTTATTACAGATCTTAGACCAAAGGAATCTGAGCTCGAAGTAATTGAAGGAACCATAGTAGAACCCCTAGCGTTAACTGGAGCAACAAATCCTGAAGCTGAAAGATTGCGAGCTGAACTGAATGATCTAAAAGAAGCACAAAGAAGACAAAGGGAACTTCTCTTAACCAGCCGACAAGCAGTTCACGGTCCTGCAGAAAGACCTGTCAGAAGTATTCCTCAACAGGATCACCTCCCTGAAACAGCAGGGCCATATTATTTCAAAGCTAGAGCACTCATCTATGGTCCAGTAGGATCGAGTCAATACCCTCATCCGACATGGGAAGATGATTTAGAACATGCCCGTGATGTCCGTCGTGGAAAAGCAGAAAGAGCAGCGAGACTTGTGGCAGGCATTGAACCCGGGAAAGACCGGGGTTGGGCAGATAGAAAAGATTTGCGTAAACTTATTGTTGATTGGTATCCTGGTAATTATGAAAGGGATGGCCGCCTTCCTCTAGGAAAATTTGAAGGAAGCGTTCTTGCTGCTCTTGCTGGAATCAGTGTGCTTGTTGCAGGGAGAACAGGAGCTGGAAAAACATCGGGACATTTACATGAAATGGTAGCAAGTTGGCAAGGGTTGCTTATTGATTGGGAATTAAAAGGTAAATCAGTGGAAGCAATTTTTGATGCACGAGCACAATGGAAAGGAGGAGTTCAAATATGGACTCCGCAAAATTTAGAAGGAAGAGCACTGGAAAAATTTGGTGGCTATAGAGCAACATGGCCAATCATGGAACGCTTTGAGACATGGCAAGGATCAATCGAAGCAATCGATGATCTTGTATATGACAATTCCTCCATGATGCTCGGTGGGAATGGTGGTGGTTCTGATTCTGGTTTTTGGGTACCACAAGCGAGTAATGTTGCTGCTGCAATCGGTCATACTATCGCAAAATCAGGTGGCGATATAAGAGATTTTGTAGATGCTGTTGGAACAATTCGTGCTGGTATTGAAAGAAGTAAAGAAAATAAAAACACTAAATCTACCGAGATAGGAGAAGTTATAAAGCTTGATGACCCTGTCAAAGAAAAGATAGAAGGACTTTTGGACATGATGAGAAGCGATACTGATGCTGCGATTAATATGCTGAATGCAGATATGATCCGTCTCGCACAACGACCTGCCGCACGAGCAAACGTGGTGGAGATTACACGACTTCATGCTGAAATAAAAAAATTTGAAGAAAATCGCCAGGGATATCATGAAGCATATCGCACCATAGATAAATGGGGAGGACTACATGAAAAAACAGCTGATATTATTTCAGCTTTTGCAGTGACAATCCTTGATACCTTTCAAGGCGAACAAATCCTCAATGCTACAAGCAGATCAGATAATATGATTGACACAACAGACCTTCAGCCACGAACAGTTATTCTTTATGGGACAGAAGATCAACAAAAAAGATACGGTGCGATTCTCAGATTAATGCACAACTCATTTGCCAGAAGTGTCGAAGAAAAACATAATAGCACATTAGAAACCGTAACACCGTACGTTGGTTTTATCAGGAACGAACATGGGAACGCAGCCCCTCTTAATAGGTTAATGGAACATATTACAACAGGACGAGAAATAGGAATTGTACACGCTCTTGATATACAATTGGGGGCGCAAGTTATTGCACAGTATGGTCATGAAGGACTTCAGGCACTCATCTCTTGCTGTGATCTTATACTTCGAAAAGGCAGCGATCCCGATATAGTCGATGAAGTTATTAAAATACTTGGAACTGTAGATGTTTGGAGATCAAATGATAAAGATCCAGATGATTTATTAGCAAAATTTGGTGGAGTTTTGCTTGGGCAATCTGGCAATACGGACAATGAAGAACGAGTTACTGAACCAGAACTTAAGCGAAATGATATACGAGATCTTAACCCAAATGATGCTGTTCTTGTTCATGAAGGAGGGACTGTTGCTATGATACAAGGCCAACCTTACCATACTAATAAAAGAGTAAAGCGTATCCCTATGGCGCGTGAAATAGGACCCGAAATTGTTTTACCAACTGGGCAAAGAATACGGGGCGGTGTACTCTATGAACCCGGTCAAGTTCCAGCACCAAGAGAATTGAATCAATCAAACAAAGATGATCAACCTGAGTTAGAAGGAAATGGTAAACTTGCTATAGAACCAGTTGCTGATCGTCTTGCTTTAGAGCCTAAAAGATGGAGACCTGCATTTAAATTTGGCTTAAGAAGAGCTCAGGTAGACCCCGAAGAAAAGGAAAAGGATAACGATACCTCCATTGATACCCAATAATATATACTTTCATTGCGTGCTTTCTATTAAATCTAACTCTTCAGTGAATTAAACTCAAGGCTCAATTGGTGGATCTGTTGCTGGTGAATCAGGTTGTACCGCTGGATGTTCTGGTTGTTCTGGTTCTGTTACATCTGCTTCAACAGAAAAAAGTTCACCTGGTACTGCTTCTGGCTTTTGTACTGGTTGTTCTGGTTCTGCTACATCTGCTTTAACAGGGAAAAGCTCACCCTCTACTGGTAATGCAGTCGGTCCATCTGGTGGCAAATTTTCTTTTGAATGAGGTTTTTCAGTGGTACTCGTATCCCCATCGGCACTGCTGTTATCACCACCTGGAGGAGTTGTATCATCTGGAAGTGTATTTGGTACGGTATCTTGCTGAGGAAGTCTCTCTGTTGGTTCCCCTTCCGAAGTTACTGGTGGATCTTGTGGTGAAGCATTTGGCCCAGATGAGGATTCTTGACCTCCAGCTCCCGGCTCACTATCCACAGGTGGGTCATCAACTTTATGACCTGGTTCGTGTGTTCCATTTGCAGGTACTGTAGTATTTTCTTGGAAATTAGTGCCAGGATGTGATCCTGCTTCCCGTTCAGTCCCTGGCTGTGGCTGTTGTGGCGATTCTGCAGTCTGAGGTGCGACCATCGGGTCTCTATAACCACTATGCTTTCCAGTCTCTGGGTCTTTGGTTCCGTGATAATGATAACCTGGATAATTAGTAACTTTACTAGGAGTAGACGTGGGTACGTTTCTTGGTGTACTTTCTGGTTCTCTTGGATGGGGTATTGATTCTACTCCTTTACCAAACAGTGCAAAAATTTTCCCGACTGTGCCTACTTTTGGTCCAGGAGGTTGATTACTTACCGTACCATCCGGTCCTACATAGAGCTGTCCTTTAGGATCGATACCTCCAGAACCCAACTCGGTTCCTCGAGGAAATGTTCGGCTAACATCCCCACCTTCACCCGTTTCTAATTTACCAGTGTGACCTGGTTGTCCCGATTCTTCACCTTTTGTACTAGGATCAGAAGGAGCTCTCCCCGTCGCTTTACCTGCCAATTCTTGACTTTTTCTCAAAGCTGCTTCGGTGAGTTCAGCTAATGAAGTACCTACTGCTCTATCGAGACGGTAAAGTCTATAACCTAAATCAACTAATCCAGGTGTATGAGTAAAGGTTCTCCCACCTGCGTCACCTTCTTCGGTTGTTTTACCCATAATTAGTTGAGCAAGTCGGTTACGTGGTGTTACCGTAGGTCCGTCGTCTTTTGGTGATTCTTTTCCCATATATTTTTCTCCTATGCATGATCTTATATTAGTTATGAACCTAACCACATATCATGAGGAAATTGATCTACTTGACATCGATTTTCACTCATACAACCTCAAGATTTCCAACATTGCCATAGTCTCATTAATCCAAAATATTCTACAATAAAATTTATGTGGTTACTTCCTCGTTTTTATTCAGATTTACTAAAGTTTGGGCACTTCTAGAAAAGGCAGGAGTTATATATTGCAATCTCGATACTCTGCGAATTTTACACTGAGAAATTTTACCTATTGAGAATTTGCAAATGCTTTAAGATTATCAAAACAAGTAACTGAAAGAGATAGAGGATGCGTCTTAGGATTACCTGCAAGAGTCGCAACCCAAATAACCACAGGAGGATCGCTTTCTTTATGAGAAGATTCCACTCCTTTTTTAGGCATTCCAGGAATATCAGCATCTGTGGCATTTTCTACAGTGACTGGATCACAGTTAGATAATGTTAAATCAATTCGAGCTCTACGCTCCACAGCTTTCATAGTATCAGTAACTTCAGCTTGAATTTCCTCCGCTGTGTGCCATTTATCAGACGGTTTTGACCCATAGAGTGACGGGTTAGGAACTATCCGCATTTTGTTTTCTCCCCATGGTGATACAGTAAAGTCACCATCATTTAAAACTATTCCTGTCTCATTTTTATTACCATCTTCAATTATAGTAGGACCACAACTAGGTAAATTAAATGCTGCATACGCGGTTACAACGCCTACAAATCCTCTTACAGCAATTTTTCTAGCTGTATTAAGTCCCGCTTCCATTCTGTGTCGAAATTTTGGTTCTCTATCTGGCATAATAAGTACCTGTACTCTTGATATAGTATGGAGTTCTCCAGGCAAGGGGGATAATAGCACATTATAAGCCTAAAATCAACTACGGGATGTTAGATTGATTAATAATACTATTGGTGTGTCTTTCGGAATCGTTAATTCGCAAACACTTTCTTGCCCGTATAACTCCTAAAAAGATTAGCATATCTTCACATATATTAGTTTGTTTCCACAAGATATAATCATACAGTTCTTCTTTTGCATTTGATGGTGAGTAGACAGACAATACTATAAAAAGAGAATATTTTGTGAGAAGAATAACCCTCTTTATTTTATACTATATACAAATTAAATAATAACTTTTTTTGGCATACGTTTTCATTACAAAAGCCCAGCGACAATAAATTACAAGGAGTCAAAGACAAAGATGCCATACAAATTGTACGAATTCAAAATATCTCTAACCATAATGATATAAGAGCTGCGGTAGCGGCATATATTGCACCAACTGTCGCCTTTCAATCAGAAATGGCACTGAACAATTTTAAAAGCGCACTTAGTACTTCACATAACTCGCCCATGTCCGAGCAAATTAAACAACTCATTAGAAAAATGGAACCAACAGTGAAGGAAGTTTGGCGACTTGGTGAACGATATGTACAATCACTTCAGGGGGACGAAAAAGATCCTGATAGAAAAATAGATGATACAGTTACAACTTTGCCTTCAATGATACATGTACGCTTTGTGAAAAAAACATAATAAGTTGAAAAAAAGTTTAATGTCGAGTAGTATATTTGTGTATGCCAGAGAGAAATAGATTCGGAATGATACGTCAAAGCGCAAATAAAGTGTATGAACATATAAAGAAAGTCGGAGATCATGTGACGCGTGAAGGAGTAAAAGGTGGAGTGGGTGCTCTCCTTCCCGATGCTTTTGAAGGCGCCGCAGCTGGAGTAGCAGCACATGTAGTTCTAAAAGTATCTTCAGAAATCTTACGATTAAGAGCACAAGACCCCAGAGCGCCCGGAGTGGAAGGAGGAGGCGTGGTAGGAGCAGTTGTTTATAATGCTTCAAAAGTGCGAGAAGGAGTTAAAAATGTCGTGTACCCCGGTCAAGAAGCGCGCAAAGGGCAAGAATTAACTCTACCAGAAATTGCCGGAGCTGCTACTGCTGGAGCAGTAGGAGGAGGTGTCGTAGGGGGGTAAGACATCATTAATAACTTAAATCGAGCAGGATTTGGGTAGAAAGTAAAAAAAGTAATTTATACTTGTGGTCGACGTTGTTTTGATTTCTTTATTGCCACATGACCTTCCGGCCAAACAGTAACTCTTGTTCCATTGCTCTATTTATCTGGCCAAATGTATTTGTATCAGGAAGAATCTTAACGCTTACACTATCTGTTTGAAAACGGTCACCATTCGGCCTATTTCCGCCAATTCGAATACCAGAGGGTCTTCCGAATACTTCTTATGAAGATAACGTACCTTTTTTAATATATTCTTTAATTAATGATTGGTAAGGTACGTTAATTTCATTGGCTTTTTCCTTTACTCTATTCAGGAGATACTCAGGAATTCTGATAGAGATAGATCTCGTTGTAGGTTTTAGATTAGGAAAACTAACTCTCTCAAAATCTGACGAATCAAAATATTCAGAAAGATCAAGATCAGACCAGAACTTTCGCTCCTCATCTTCATTTTTAAAAACTGGTACGTTAAGTTGTTTCTTCATACAAATGTTCCTCCTTTTTGTTTATATCTCTTGCTGATATTATTCTAATTTTTTTATTTCTTTTTGTAAATGCTATATATAATAATCTGTTCTTTTTTGTAAGACCTAAAATAATAAACCTTTCTTCAGTTCCTGAATAGATATTATCTTTAAAAACTACTTTTCCCTCATCGAAAAAGACCTCTTCTGCTTTTTGATCTTCTACGCTATGTTTTTTATTTTTACCGTTATTCTATGATCCCATTCAAATTCATAGATACTCTTAACAAGCTTCATGTATATACTCACTTATACAAATTTGCCGAATATTGTCAACTTAGCTCCTGGTTTGAATCACTTCGGGGTAGGAAATAATTTGAGGTTAAACAAAATATGCAATTAAGCTTTCGTGTTGGGTGACCCACAAGTTTCAGAACTGAAGCGAATATGCCTTACATTTCTGCAATCACAATTTAATAGAATCAGCTGTTGTGTTATAATTGCTACAAATTATAGAGGCACAAAATGCAACAACTTCCAGGTAATAAAACATCAAAACCGAAAATTACCATAGCCAAAGCAGTACCCCAAGACGCTCAAACTCTTGCACGGATAAAGCAGCGGATATGGTTGGATACTTACCAAAATAAAGAGCTGAGGATCAATGCTGATGACATATTTGCAAAGGACTTTTTATGTAAAGAACGAATTGCAAAAAGAGCTGAGCATATGCAGGTCAATGATGGGATCAACTACACCTTGGTCGCTCGCGCTGGTGAACACATTGTGGGATATGGGCGGGCAATCAAAGGAGACGAGTTTGATGAAATCGCAACGCTATACATCCTTCCTGAATGGCAAAGCATGGGAATTGGGTCGGATTTGCTAAGTCATTTGCTTGAGTGGCTAGGAGGCAACCGCGATGTAAAGCTTGGGGTTGTACAATATAACCTGAAAGCGATTCGCTTCTATGAGAAGTTTTGCTTCACACTTGGGAAGAAAATCTCTCACGCCGAGCTGACTTTCTCCTCAGGCAAGGATCTGCCCGAAGTAGAAATGCTTAAACCAAAAGAAAAATCACACCAATGAATAATTTTAGAATGTGTGATAATGATGACATTACTCTCAGTGAGCCGACTCAGACCAGAATTGAACACCTTTCAGAGCTATTTCATTAGAGTTTACCAGACATTCTGAGAATTCCAAATACAAATACTGATATATGTCTCAATACTGTGGCATTTCATACACTAGAGATTTGGAAACTGATTAATTAATCAGTTTTAGAGAACAATAAGGAAAGTGCAGAAGGTCTAAATCCTTTTGCGATGAGGTACACAGCGAAAGATACTTCAAACGCAAGCAGTGGCATTGCGATAAGTACAGCGAATGTCGCTGTTTGCTCATAAAATCCAAATAGTATGAATATACTTGATATAAAGAGTATTGGAGCATCAAAAAGATAGAGCGAGGAAATAGCTCGTGGTACCAATTTCGATTTATATAGTAAGTTACCGAGTATAGTGGCATTTATTGATAAGGCGAAATTTGGTCCAAATAGAAATGTCCACTTCTGAAGAGCCATAAAGGCTATGCCTACTACCTGATAGACAGAAGCATCTCCGCCTGCTGCCAAAAAGTCTAAGCGCAAGGTAAGGACAGTGAGTATAGACAAAATTCCTATCATGATAATAGTTCCCTCCATAGTTCTGAAAATTACATATCCGAGAGCCAGGCTCTTATTTTGCCTCTTTAATACAGGATAAAGTGCAAGTGCACTACCAATACCAGAAACTGCCAAGACTATTTCTAAAAATGTACCAATCAATATTTGTGTATCACTTATACCAGCGGATACGATGAAGTTACTATTACTCAGAAGTGGTTTATAGAGAAGCAGGGCGACAATAGAGGTGACATCAGTAAGGATAAAAATATCCCAGCAGTGTGAGCCAGATATCAGGATGTTCGAACCATGTTAGCTATATCTAGCATTACAATCCCCTCATTCGTTTGAGAAGTAGTATTATTTCAAAGGTGAAGAGTATAGTTTGTAATATCTTTTGGAATCCAATATTTAATTTTATTTTCAGGAAGAAGCATAATACGACTTGGATTTAATCCTTCAACAAACTCCTCCGTATGACTTACAAAAAGCATTGCTCCTTTATATATTTTAAGCGCTTCCAAAATTGTCTTTTGTGAAACCATATCGAGATATGTTGTAGGTTCATCCAGAATGAGTAAATTATAATTTCGCAGCATAAGCATCGCGATTGAAAGCCTTGTCTTTTCACCTCCTGAGAGCAAGCCTATATTTTGATATATACGAGGGCGTGGGAAATTAAAAGAACCGAGAATTGGCAGGATTTGTGACATAGGCAGATTACATTGTTCTTCAACCATCTCAATAATTGTTTTGTTGAAATCAAATGTTTCAAATTCCTGTGAGTAATATCCTATATGCAGATTTGGATCCTTCACAATATTTCCAGTAGTGGGTTGCAGTCTTCCCATCAGAATTTTGATAAATGTACTCTTTCCTGCGCCGTTTGGGCCATAAAGCACGATACGTTCGCCTTTTTTAATAGTCAAAGAAACATCAGAAAGAATAGTCTTGCCATTGAAATCTATTGAAATGTCCTTTGCCTGAATAGGGAGTTCTCCTATGTGTTTCGGATCAGGAAGTGTAAATTTGATATTGCGAACTTCTTTTGGTAATTCAGGCAGTTTATCTTTGATACGGTCAATACGTTTTTGGACATTTGCCCGTGCCCGTGCTCCTTTTTCTGTCGCACCACTCGCCATATTGAGTAAACTCTTTTTCATACGGTTGATTTCTTTTTGATCATTCTCAAACTTTTTCCGGAGCATACTGTCATTATTTCCTTTCAATTTAACGTACGTAGTATAATTACCCTTATATTCTTCAATTTTCTTTGTTGTTGGATTGACTGCAAGGATCTTATCAATGTGCTGATCAAGGAGACTCAAATCGTGGGAGATAATAATAAGTGTCTTAGGATATTCGCTAAGAAATTCCATAATCCAACGCTTTCCTTCGGTATCTAAAAAATTAGTCGGTTCATCAAGAAGCAAAATATCAGGTTCCTGGATAATTGCCCGCAAGAGAGCGAGTTTGGTACGCTGTCCTCCACTGAGGATTTTAGGTTTGGTATGGAGTTCTGCATTTACTTCTAAAGATTCAAGCATGATCATTAGCTCATACATTTCCTTCTTCATTTCAGGATCTATGTACGTCTGGATATCCACAGCACTTTCAAGTTCGGGATCCTGCTTTACTTCTTGCGGCACATACCCAACTTTACCCATGATCTGAAGTGTGCCCTCATGTGGGTGATTTTCTGCTTTGAGTAATTTAAACAGCGTCGATTTTCCTGCACCATTTGGGCCAACCAATCCGACTAAGTCCCCTTTTGCTACAGAGAAACTTGAGTCTTCATAGACGGTAAGTCGGGAATAACCATAAGAAATATTTTTAGCGATAATCATTATATGTACCGGGAGAAATAGGATGCGTGATTAGTTTTGAAGATAATCCATAGCTCGTAATATAATTTCTCTATTTATATTTACATTATATCAGATTATGTATTTTTATGAAAAACTTAGAAAGAAGTTTTTTGAGTGAACTATTCATGCCTGTTTTCAAACCAATTTATAATTATTTGATAAGAATTCATGATACTTTCGAGCAATACCAAATCGCATTTTCTATTTAATGATCTTTAGTATAATACTTGTTCTAATAGGGGTAGTTTCTTCTACTTTAGTTCTTTCAAATTTTATCTTATCCGTGTCTATATTTTCAAATAGTCTTAGTCCTTTTCCAAGGAGAATAGGCATAACATCTATTTGTAATTCATCACATAGCCCCGCATTAAGGCATTGCTGAATTGTGTCTGCACCCCCTATAATCTGAACATCTTTGTCGCCTGCTGCGCTCAAAGCCTGAGAAATAGCACTCTCAATTCCATCAGTCACAAATGTAAAGCTAAGTTCGTCATTTCCTTCTGGATATTTTGCTGGAGGTGTATGCGTCAAGACAAAAATGGGAACTTGGAATTCATAGTCATCGTTAGCCCACAGAAATGGGTCTGCCATCTCATACACGTGTCTCCCCATAATAACGGCACCCGTGTTTTTGATCATTTCCTGAAAAGTTGGAACATCATGGAGTTCAACAAAATCAGGACTAAGACTTTCTGGGCTTCCGTTACGGTCATTAATAAACCCGTCCAAAGACATAGTCATACCAGCAATTACTTTTCCCATAGACCTAATTATACCCTATTTTAAAACGTTATATCTAATATGTGTCACGACGTTGGTTCCACTCTCTTCAATCGGTTCGAGATTGAGATTAGGCACTCCCTCAAAAAGTCGAGTGCCGGCGCCTATGGTGACGGGAACTATATGTAACCACAGTTCATCAATGAGCCCAGCCGCTAAATACTGATTTACGGTATTCGCACCTCCATTAATTTTTACATCCCGATTTCCTGCTGCTTCTTTTGCTTTCGAAAGTGCCGATGCAATGCCATCAGTCACAAAAATGAATGTTGTTCCGCCTTCCATTTCTATCGGTTCTCGCTCCTTGTGGGAGAGTACGAAAACCGGAGCATGATACGGAGGGTTATCTCCCCACCATCCTTTCCATTCCGGTTTGTCTCTCCTGTCCTTCGGTCCAAACATATTGCTACCCATAATGAACGCGCCTGCATCAAGAATAGCGTCTATTTCTTTTTTATGTTTATGCTTCTCAGGCTCAGCAAACATCCAACGCTCCAGTAAACCTGTATCAAAATTGTCTCCAAATGGTTTTTCGAAATTTTGATTCAGACCAGCAGTAAACCCATCAAGAGAAATTGCCATTCCAGAGGTAACTTTTATTTTGCTCATATTATTATTTTAACAAATTTTTATTTAAGTTTTTCTTGGCAAGATTAAGATGCAATTGATTGGCCACATCGTTCCCCAATAAATATGCTAAATGGAGATAATATTTGATTATAACAAAAAGCCGTAAAAAAACGTGGCTGTGAGCCCCTGGGGATTTGAACCCCAAACCAATACCTTAAGAGGGTACTGCTCTACCGTTGAGCTAGAGGCCCATGCATAACTTGTTCCTATTTTACCAAATTATACCTCAAACATCCAATTTTATATTCCCAGCAATTTCTCATCTCCCATCCTTGCGTCTCTTCTGTAAAACATATACTATAAAATAAGGAAATATTGGCGCTCTGCGTCATTGTGTTGTTGTTTTTTGAGAAGAAAACATATGGCAAAACAAAAACATACCAGAAACCAAATTATCAGAACATTCACCCAATATGGTGTCCATATTTGGGCAATCCTTATCATAGCCAATTCAGTAATGGTGTATGCCTATCAATTCTCCACCCACGCAGCCGGACTCCCTTCAAATATTCACCAGCAACAAAGCGATTCTCCTACATCAAGTGCTAATGGAAGTCATGCCAAAATTAATGCGTTTTTAACGGATCCTACCAAAAGTAGTGCTTCTGCTCAAGTAAGTCCTCCCGCAGGTGCCCCTTCACCTGAACCTAGTAACTCAGCCGCTCAGCAAGGACCACTTATTAATTTGTCCTTTTCAGTTCCAGGTATTGGCAGTGGTGGTGGCAATATGAAACCGCTCCATCCAAAACGTAATGTCATCGTCTTTCTCTATGCAACAAATGTAAATTCCATCGATCCAAATGTAAAACCACTCTATACGATACGAGGGAATGCAGCGTTTGATACCAACATCAATAGTCCTACTTATACCAGCTTTATAAATCCTTCATTTGACTTAGGAAGTACAGTCAATGATGGGGATTATCAATTGGTTTTCAGAACAGATCAGTCTCTCAGAACAATTGTTAAAGATAATCCAACGGATGTAGGAGGAAAAGCTCTCAATATAGGTAAGAAGCAAACATCTTTATTTATTCCACTTCAGACTGTTCTTATGGGAGATACAATCCCGGATGATGGGGATAATGTTGTTAAGGCTGATGACTATAATGCATTTATTAATTGTTATGGTGAAAAAAATAATACAACATTTTGCAAAGGAAAGAATTATGGAGATTTTGATGATAATGGGCAGGTAGATGGAATTGATTACAATATCCTTTTGCGTTCTTTAGCTGTTGTGCAACAACAAGGCCTACCTATTCCTCAAGTAGCAGCACCTGTGACACCTCCTACTGGCAGGATTTCTAAATTAAAGAATCAGCCAACGTCAACTCCTACAAAGCCACCAAAACCCACGAGGCAACCCCATCCGGCGGCAAATACGCAACAACAACCTTCAAATGGTGGTAGTTCACTCGGTGGTGTCCTCTTCCTTATCTTTCTTATTGTTCTTGGAGCAATTGGCTTTATTATGTACAAAAAGAATGAAAAACTACGAAATATGATACGCGGACTGATCCATCTTTCACCCACTGGTCAACCTGGTGAAGTAAACTCAGAAGCAGCTCCAAGTGATCCTGGAATCGTCCCAACTGTAGCTTTGGGATCAGATGTTGTAGCCAGTAGTGAAATACCTGCGTCGGATGCTCAGACGTCAACGCAAACTCAATCGACCGAAACACCCGCACCAGTAACACCTGAGCCAATCCAGTCAGCATCTCCCTTCACGACCACAACACCTACAGAGCCCCCCTCAACTCCAACAACACCTGCATCAAATATATATGCTGCAGCACCTTTAACATCTCAAACTGCACCTGATTCGCCTCCGCCAACAGATGGCGCAATAGAAAAAGAATGTTATGTAAAGAAAAAAGGGCCTGATGAAGCAGGTACTGGACAATGGTTGCTCTTAACAGATGACAACGGACCAGTTGAAGCACATTACGCCAAAAATGACGCAGCGGATGGCTTTGCCAAAGTTAAAGGTGTGATGAAAACAGAAAATGGTAAGACATTTTTGGAGATCTCTGAACTAACCGCTGAATAGAAGGATTAGGCAGCAACTTTTGCTTGTTCTTGACCTTCTTGGAGAATTATTTTCACCTGACCCGGTGTTAATTCAGGTCGTCCATCCTTTTCTTGGACAATACCTGCAGGTAGACTATGGATAACTTCAGCTCCGGCCATTCCTGCTTCGGATTTAGTAACTTTTGCTTCACTCGCTATTAATTCCCTTCTAAACATCTCATCAGCTCCGTCATACTCTATACCCCCAAGCAGAGAAACATGACTTCTTGTCGAACTATTCGAATTATCCATTGCTGCAGCGACCTCCCTAAGTCGACGTGTCGTGACAAAATCAAAAGCCGGAAAGATTCTTGCCACAGCATCAAACCACTGTCGCAGTTTATTTTGTTGTGCATCTTTATATACTTTTACAGCTTTTTCTTCTTTATCTTTATCCTCTGGTGGAGCGTCAGCGGAAGATTGTTGTTCTTGCACTGTTACTTTCGCTTGGTAAATAAGTACCATAGTTGCGCTGCCACTGGGAGAATCATTCTCTGTTTCTCTTGCAACCGGCAAATCAGTAGCCACTTGTTGTGTTTGTGTACTTATTTCTGGTTGTACATGATTTGGAGTTGCCAAACCAACAGCTTGGGTTCTTTTTTGATCTAATTCTTGTAACTGTGTTATACCCACACGGTGTGCAACCGCAGCTTCTGTTTTGGTTTGCTCCCCTAATTGCAATTTTGATAATCCCCATCGGATGCGGAAGAGCAGTTTGAATGCATTTTGTTTTTCTTTAAGTCTTTTTCTTTCTTCTTCCTCAGCCTCAGTCAAAAGAACATCATCGTAAGTTATCTTTACTGACGGCTTTACAACGTATTCTCGTATATTTTCAGCTTTTTCTACTGCCAATAATTCTTGGCGCTGTGGCAATGAATGAACAGCAGCTCTGACTGCCCCCGTTTGCTTTACAGTATTTTCTAAGTCTACTTTCGCTTCTTCTTTTGCTTTCAGTAAACCATAGAATGTTTTTGCTTCTTTTGATTTTTTCGTAGGTAAGTCAACTTTAGTCACGGGTTCAGCAGTTCTTTGTATTAGTACAGATGGTACTGCTGTCTCCGTTCTATCAGCAGGTTTTGGGTTGGGAACAAGACGAACTTCCGAGGTTACTACTGGAGTTATCGGTTTTATCTCCTCAACTGTTTCTGTTTGTGCAGCATGTAATTGTTCACGGACTATCACCAATCTTTGTGCTTGCTGCTCAACTCCTCGATCAGGAAACGTCGGCGCGGGAGTTGTCAGATGTGGTCTATTTTCAACTATCGGCAATTGTGGAACTTCAGGTGCTGTTGGTTGGATGAGTGGCTCCACTGGAGTCGGTGTCAACGGTATTACCTCCGGCATTGTCGTTCTTCTTGGCGCATCTGTCCAAATTCTTTGGATTGGTTGAGTTTTGCTGTCCACATTATCTGCAACTTTATTAACTAGTGGTTCTGAGAAACGACGACCTGGTTCACTTTTCTGTAATAGAACAGATGATTCAGGCTGTCTTGTGACGACATTCGATTGATCAACTGTTATGCGTGATTGTTCTACTCCCGACTTTGGTTGACTCAATACGGTCATTTTTGCTGTGCCGGCGTCAGGTTTACTGATTCCACCAAACTTTTCAGAAGATTGACGAATCGCAGATTTGTCGATACTTGCTCGCGGACCTAACGTCTCACTTTCCATCGCAGTCATTGCAGAACCATAACGAGTTGTTTTCGGTCCTGAAAATTCTGATCTTCCTGGAGAGAAATTAGCTAAGCCTTTTGAAGAGAATTTTGAGAGAGACGAACCTGAACCTTGTTCAACTCCTCCTCCTAAAGATATTTTAGGTGCTGCTCCTCCTCCGACTTTTGCGCCGGCTGATGCAACTGATAATGATGCTCCTTTTGCCATATTCTGTTTCCTTTCGGTTCGAAACACTTGTGTGTAATCATATGTGCTTTAATGTAGCACTTTATTATTTTGATTCAAGTGCTTTACGAATCTGAGGTGATTATAAATCTATAGGCTTAGTTGAGCTTGATAATAACCTTACAACAACCTTATAGAAAGAGATAAAAATTAACAGCTTTATGCAGATTTTGGAGGGAGAAATTTAATCAGATTAAATGAAGTTCGATGCAGATCACACAAACCATGGATCCCGATCGCATCCCGATGCTTTTTTGTTCCATATCCTTTGTTAGTCACGAAATCATACACTGTGTATTGTGTATGCAATTGCTCCATAAGTTCGTCACGATAAACCTTGGCGATAATTGACGCTGCGGCAATGGAGATACTCAATTGATCACCATGAATGATCGGCGTTTGGACTGTTGGTGAGATGGCATCAATCAAAAATGCGTCCATCAAAATATGCTCAGGTGCTGTATCTAAATTTGCAATTGCCATTTTGAAGGCTTGTTGTGTTGCTTTACCAATACCAATTGAATTAATGACAGTAACTGAAACTTCGGCGATCGAATATGCGAGCGCATGCTTTTTGATGATCTCAGATAGTTCTTTTCTTACTTTTGGTGACAATTTTTTGGAGTCATTGATCTTATCCGTGGCTGCAAAATTTGAAGGGAGAATAACCGCTGCTGCCACGACTGGCCCGGCAAAACAGCCTCGCCCAACTTCATCGACACCTGCGATATGTGCAAGGCCTTGTTCCCAAAATTTGGTTTCAAAGTCAAAAGTCGGCAGTTTCATAAAGAAAAATTATTCTAGGAGACTTTCTTGCTCACTCCCTGGCGCAAGGAGGGTTCCTGAATCAAGGCTAGGAAGAGACGGGAGTGCCTCACCCATAATTCCCTGGAGTTCTCCATACATTGTCGCGGTATTAGACATAAGCCTCTTTAATTGCATTTCACGTTTTTTCCATCTTGTTATGGTTGTCCTTTGTTCACTTTCAAGGTCTGACTTTAAAGCGATAATACCTTCTACTTGTGCTTCAAATTTATTGCGAAAACCATCATTAACGAGATAATTAAAAAGCGCTTCCAATCTTTCATCTTTATTGGCAGTGGTTGCTTTAGCAACGGCGAGTTCAAAAAGACCTATACGGAGCACATGAGCCAAAGGTATTGCATATTTATAGTTAGTAACCCAAATATTTTCATAATAACCAAACGTATCAATTTCTTTGGGCAATACTTCGCTTACAATTATGGGAATATTTGCATCAATCATACGTTTATTTTCGCGTAGTTTTGCCGTCCATTTCCCATCCCAGGATTTGGTACGTTTCGTCTCCCATAATATTACCCCGGCTTTCTGCCCAAATTTATTTCGTACCGTTTGTAATAAATCAGCACCTTCAAACCCTTTTGGTACGGGAGCTATTTCATCTGAGGGGAACATACCTTTTAATTGATTCTCTAACTCTAGTTCCAATACCTCTCCTTGAAGCTGTTGGGATGTTTGCTGCGCTTTTCGCTGTGCATCTTCAAGTGCTTTTTGCGTATCATTAAGTTTTTTTTGTAACTCCATTTTTTCAAGTCTTGATTTCTCTTGTTGAGATTTGGTTACCTCTGTTTCAATTATTTCTCTTTCCCGTAAAAGCGTTTTTTTCATTTCAAGTTCACGGTCACCATCTTTCTGTTTCATTTTACGTATCTCTCCTGTCATATCCAGCAACTGTTCTTGCAATTTTTTATTGCGTATGACCACTTCTTCGGCCTCGTTTTGAGAATTTTTTAATTCCAGCTCAAGTGTTTCTTTCGCGCGTTTCAAGGCTCGTTCTTCAGCTTCGCTTTTAACTAATTCTAGTTCCTTTTTATGAGAAGCTTCCTGTTGTTCAAGTTCTAATTTTGCTTTTTCGACCTCGATCTTATGTTTGGCATCTTGCTCTGCACGTACAGTCTCACGCATTTGATGCGTTAGTGCTTCTGAGAGCTCAACCTGTTTTTTGCAATGAGGACACTGGATCGTATTCATTGTTTGTTCCATAATACTCTCGTAGAACCTCAAACGCAAGATAAAATCTGTGATAAAATAACAATACGTAATCACGTATGAAAACTCTGCTTCGCTCATTTGCTATTTTTTTGCTTGCTCTCTATTTCATACCACAATTTGTTCCAGGTTTTACGATTGATGGTGGATTTAATAGTATGTGTATCGGGGCAATTGTGTTGGCGCTCATGTTTCTTATCATCAAACCGATTCTTAACATTATCAGTTTCCCAGTTAATTTGCTGACCATGGGACTTTTTTCTATCTTGACGAATGCGCTCATTTTATATTTACTCACCATTCTCGTACCAGACATTACCGTTCAGCCATTTACCTATGCCAGAGCTCATATCATAGGTTTTATTACCCCAAGAATCACATTTGATACATTTTTTGCGTACGTTTTCTCAGCTTTTGTGCTATCATGTATCCATTCTGGCGCGCGCTGGCTCATAAACAATGACTAAAGCGAAAAGAAAACAAAGAATTGTCTGTCTCGGTGGCGGTATTGGTACTGTCAATCTTATCAAAGGTCTCAAAGACCATTTTGAACATATTGCTGCAATTGTCTCAATGGCGGATGATGGTGGATCTGGGGGGCGATTACGCAGACTTTACAACATATTACCTCCAGGTGATGTTGCTTCCTGTATGGCAGCTCTTATGGATAATCCAAATCCATTGATGTCAAAATTACTTACGTATCGTTTTCCGGGTGATCGATATGGTAAAGACGAAGAACTCTTTGGACATAAATTAGGAAATCTCATGCTAGCAGCAGCCACAGATATGACAGGAAGCTTCCCAAATGCCATCGCACTTTTGAAAGAACTTTTTCGTATTAATGAAGATATCATTCCGGCTACCTCGAAGTCTGTTTCAATAATAGCCACAACCACAGATGGTCGAGTTATTCAAGGTGAGGAAAATATAGATTTAGGAAAATTTCATGGCGATAGTCCATTGGATTCAGTAAGTCTGGTGCCTGCAAATATAGCTGCTTCATCCGAGTCATTAGCTGCTCTCAATGCTTCTGATATTGTTATCGTTGGGCCTGGCGATTTATATACAACAGTTCTTCCTTGTATTATTATTCCTGAGATTAAAGAGTTTCTTCTTCAAAATAAGAAACAGCAAGTTTTTGTCGTCAATGTAGCGAATAAACCTTTTGAGTCCAAAGGTTATTCAGAATTTGACTTTGTAAACGCAATAAAAAAACACCTGGGAGCATTTCCTTTCCAGAAAGTTATTGCAAATGATAACTTTTCTTTACCCTTGCCCACCAATCTTATACTTGACTATACATATGTCCATTTGACAAAGGAAAAGCCTGAAAATTATCAACTCATTACAGAAGATGTCGTGGATGAATCATTCCCTCTTTATCATGATCACAAAAAGCTTGCATCAGTGGTAGCAAAAACAGTATAATTGGCCTTATGGTATTTTCGATTCTACAAATTGTCATCTCCGTACTTCTCGTCGCAGCAATTCTATTGCAAGCTCCAGGATCAGGACTTTCACCGGTTTTTGGTGCAGGCGGAGAGGCATATCGAAGTAAACGAAGTGCACAGAAATTCCTTATTATTGCGACAATTGCCCTTTCTTCTTTGCTCGTTATCCTCTCTGTCGCGCTTTTGATCCTCCAGCGAAAATAAAATGAAGCTATGGTAGTTGTAAGAAAAAGACTCATTTTCTGGCTTATTAAAGCCTATATCAAAAAGTCCGGTAAAACGATGATTCTTTCTTTTTTACTTGGGTTGATTATCTTTTTCGGTGTCCTTTTTTCTTCAAAATACTTTATCCATTTAATTCCCTTTTCCAAAAAGCAAACAATCGGCATCGTGGGTGCGTATACACAAGATAATCTACCTGCAAATATCGTAAACAAACTTTCCCTAGGTCTTACAACCGTGAGTCCCAGTGGAACAATCCAACCAGGACTGGCAGCAACGTGGAATATTACCAGCGACGGAAAAATATATACGTTTCATTTAAAACCAGATCAACATTTTAACAACGGCACTTTGGTCACATCACAAACGATTAACTATAATTTTTCTGACGTATCAGAAGAACGTCCCGATAATAATACGATTGTTTTTAAACTAAAAAATGCTTACGCACCATTTTTGGTAACCGTTTCCAGGCCAATTTTTGAACAAGGGCTTGTCGGTGTTGGTGAGTATAATTTGTCCAAATTCCAACTTAATGGAAATTTTATGCAGTCACTGAGTCTCATAGGAGCACATGACAGACAAGATGTAATCAATTATGAATTTTATCCGACAGAAGAATCACTCAAAACAGCCTTCAAACTAGGTGAAGTAACGCAAGTAGATGGTCTTACAGGTATTGTTTCCAATGATCTCAATTTAAAAAATTTCCCTAATACAAGAATCACCAATAAGGGAGATTATACGCAATTGATTACACTCTTCTACAAAAATGACGATCCGGTTTTATCTGATAAAAGAGTCCGACTTGCTCTGACCTATGCGCTTCCCGATAAATTTACGCAGGGAAAACGTGCTTATCTTCCTTATCCACCAACTTCTGTGTATTACAACAACGATGAAGTTGATGTTTACAAACAAGATTTTGCTCATGCAAAATTACTCCTGTTGCCAGATCAAAATGCAAGTGGTAGCGGTGAAAAAGCACCCACCACTTTAACTCTAAAAATACTCCCACAATACCGACCAACTGCCGAAGCGATTGCTGCTGCATGGAAAAATTTAGGAATTACGACAAAAATTGTGGAAGTAGATACAATTCCCTATGACTACCAGGTGTTCTTAGGAGATTTTAGTCTCCCGGGTGATCCTGATCAGTATACGCTCTGGCACTCAGATCAAAAAGATAACATCACGCATTATAAAAATCTCCGTATTGATAAATTGCTTGAGGATGGAAGAAAAATAGATGATATTAAGCAAAGAAAAAGTATCTATGCCAATTTTCAAAAATACCTCCTCGAAGACGCCCCCGCCGCCTTCCTTTACTTCCCGGATATGTATACAATTGTGAGGAAGTAACGTTTGACAATTGATACACCATCGTATATTCTATTGTTACTATGAGTTACGCAGTTATTAGTACAAAAGTTGATCCACAAACGAAAAAGAAAGCTATACAAATAGCCCGAGAACTCGGTATGCCACTAAATGTGGTTATAAAGAAATTTCTTCTGCATTTTATCGAGACCAAAACCACAGACTTTAAAGCTGAGTTTGAAGAGGAACCCAGTGAATATATGATTGAGATGTTGAAAAAATCAGAAGAGGATGTAAAAGCAGGAAGAGTTTCTCCTTCTTTTACGAACGCAAAAGACGCAATAGATTGGTTGGATGACCCAAAGGCTGCCTATGCAAATGGAGATAAGGTACGGGATTAGGTTCAGAAAACACTATAAAAATGCAGATAAGAAAATCAAAGCTGTTTTTGAGCAAACACTTGAGATATTTTTGGAAAATCCCAATCATCCAGTATTAAGAAACCACGCATTGAGAGAAAGATATGCAGGTTATAAAAGTATTAATGTCACAGACGACTGGCGAGCAATTTTTGAAGAGAAGCAAACAAAAAAGCAAAGAATCATCATCTTTCATTTACTGGGAACTCATAAAGAATTATATAAAGAAGCTAAATAAACTTCGCTTTGGTAATTTATTCTGGAATTGAAGTTGCTCCACCAATAGAATATTGAAAGAAAGTAAGGTATTAAACTGCTTCTAAGATCGGAAACTCCTTTTGCATTGAGAGCGTTGGTTCCCATCCCGCAGACCTTTGTCCAGCAGCTCTCATTGACGTAGTAAACTTAAACCAACCTTCGTCATCTTTACCAGGCTCAAAATCTATTTCTTCAGGTATAAAAAGTCCTTTAGTATTCATTCAACTGTAGGTATTCTAATGTCCCTGCATCACAATGTCCTTGGGTAATTATTATCTTAAAGTTTGGCTTTTTATTTTCTAAATCTTTTTTGTCACCAACGAAGATAAACGTAAATGGTAACCCTTGTTGGTGTAATTCTTCACCCATTTCAAAATCAGATGGGCTATCACCAAAAACCAGATAGTTATCAACCTGAAAATTCTTTTGCCGTAACCAGTTTTGATATTGAATAACACAGTAGTGCTTTGTAGCATTTTTATTCTTAACATTCATGCCAATGCGATCAAATCGTACTTCCAAATTTGGATAGTCTGCTGCAAGTTCACGCAACGCTTCTGCAATTTCTTTTCCTTTTTTGCCAAAAAAATCATTGCCCCGATTTGCTTCCATGGTGAACTGGGTTCGTTTCTCATGCTCAATGAGAGCAAAATCTGTGAACTCCTCAGCTTTTGCATTGAGTTGCTGACGCAGCTTCTCAGGAATGGAAAAATCGGGATTCACTTTTTCTTCACCTAGCCCTTGATTATGAATAAGGTATACACCGCCAAACTCGCCTGAAACAAATAAGTTATCGAGTAACGATCTATCCATTTCTGGGTGATTATCTAGATGTTCTTCCAAAACTGAAACTACCTGCTTCGTAAGAAACTGCAACCCTCGACCACTAATAAGAGCAATTGGTGTACCATCTTGTAATTTTCTTGCTAGAATTTCAACTAATTTCGGTTTGGTAATTTTCTTATCTACAGGATCAGTAATTACCCCATCAACATCAAAAAGATATGCGTCCATCTTTGTATTATAACAAATTTGTTGAGAAACAGGTTTTTGAGGTGATTACTCCCATGCAAATTTATGAAGATGTAAGCCAAACATACCTGTTTTTGTTTCGTCTAATATCTTAGCAGAACTATTTTCAAAAATTTTCATAAGCTCATCTGGCTTCCATTCTTGTGCTTTCTCGTAATCAATGGGATCGGATAGTTTTGGAGCATTGTCTTCTAATTGGTAGTATTTAATCTCTCGTAATTTTGCATACATCTTTCTTATTGCATCTTCTGCAGAAGTTCCTTCGATAATGTCTCTTACAGTACTTTGCCATTCCTCAGGAACAACCGAAAAAACAGTTGATTTGCCTCTATTTGCTTCTTTTAAGGAACGTAAAGAGTTCACCCAGAGAATAAAGGCATCTCCTTCAGAGAGATTTGATCTCATTTTTACTGATTCTCTCCCGTACGGAGGGTGGATAAATACTTTATCATAATGCTCAGCAAAGCCTTGTTGGTTTGCTTGTTCTGTACCAAATTTTGGAAGGGCTGTTGCATCAACATCTAAAAAATTCGGCATTGTCACTTTCGGTTGTAAGTCCTGGGGAATATCTTTATAAATCATTTCTCTTGCCCGCATCATTGTTTCTGGTAATTTATAATGTGCAGGGGTATAGTTATCTACCGCATCAAGTCGTTGCGGCGTCATCGTTCCTATAGTAAAGGTGGAATATCCTGTCCCACACAGAGAGTCCAAAACGCGATCGTCTTCTTGGATATTTGCTGCTTCGAGTACTTGCAAAGCCGCAGAGGGACTTAACATTATTTTGGGGGCAACTTCTCGATCGACTGTATCATCTTTTTTTAGAACATGCATGCCACGTATATAATTGTATCCTCCAGTCAGACCAATCGCTTTTCGAAATGCATCCTTTTTTTCTTTATTGGTAAGATCTTCTTCATGAGCACGCCATGCATTATAAAATATGGTATCTAACCGCTGTGCAGTAACTGGATATCGCATTCGAACGATATGACCTTTGTCGAGAAAGCTTACTTTACCATATTCCGCAGATTCTTCTTTATCTGGGGCATCTAAAACTGCATAAAGTTGACGACTGGTTTGTCCAGGAGGTGGCATTTCAATACCGGTTGGTGCAGGAGGATGAAGGAAGTGCTCAAGCAACTGGTGTCTTTCTTGTTCTGGTATGGGAGGTTGTTCTCTATCCGGTCTTGTCATATCAACTCAACTTATAAAATATTTCTCATCCACATTTTATGCAGCGCGTAATCTTGTTTGCTTTACTCCGGCTTTCATACTTCGAGCAATTTCACTTTGAACAAGGACATTAGCAGTATGCTCAAGACCTGAGAACTGAGGTGGGATGCCGTAATCGTTATATACTTTCCTAGTGAAGCGGTGAAATGCATCTTTTGGTAGATTTGTTGCATATTCGATAATATTTGGCTGTCCTGTGTATTCAACTCCAAGCTTATTTTCTATAATAACAGCTTCGTTACTTCGTGTTTCAGGATTATCAAGCTGACCGCCAGGTAACAGAATTATTGCAATTCCCTCACTCGTCCCGTCCGGAGCTTGCTTTCCACCAACGAGTGAATTATTAACTGCACCGAGTCCGGCTCGAAGCATTTGTGCTTTAACCAAACTTTCTCCTTTCTCATCTTCTGCAAACAAAATCTCCGGTAACGCTGAAAGAATATTTTTCATTGCCTCCATCTCTTTTTGCGCTGCAGGATCGTCTTTATTGCCTTCCACTCTTTTCTCTGATTCACTCACCCATTGATTTTTAAGCCAAGGTGGTACTGAAACGACGTATCCTTTTTCTTGGGCTAAGAGAACAAATCCTTTCGCTTCTGCAGCACCTATACCACTTCCTGAAACGTTAAGATACACAACACCTTTAACAGGATCATAATTAGGAGCACTTTCTGTTTTGGTTACCTTTTCCATTTGTCCTGTCTCTTTGTTAAGTTCATCTTCCTGCCAGGTAATTGTTAAGGTCTTATTTTCTTTATCAAAAGAAACATCTGGGGGGTTCTTTCGATCTTTCAAAGCAGGGGTAAGAACAGCATCTGCGTGGGTTTTCTCAAATGAAGCTTTATCTGCTTTTGCACCAAGTGGATGAATATCTGTAAGTACAACAACATCAAATTTTTTATTTAACTCCTGTCCAATTTTTAAGACATCAGAGACAAGTGCTTCGTCATAGTTAAACTTATCTTTATGGTTTTGCACATGCCCCATAAGCCCATGGAGTGTATTTGGAAAAACAGAGTGTGCGACAACTCTGCCATCTTCAGCCGCACCTGAAACATTTGCACCAGCGTTAATCTCAACGATTCTGCCTCGTTTGCCAGTAGTCGGATCAACTTGGTTAAAGATTTGTTTTTTGGGCTGCGGTCTACCGTCAATTATCTCATCAAAAAGAGAAATGGCGCTAAATTCATTCTTGAGGAAATTATCGAGTTCTTCCTGTACCTGCGCTTGGTTATGCCGGACACTTTCTAAATGAGTCTGATACCCTGCCAAACCAAATTCAGTTTTAATAAGCATGCGGCCTAGATCTTCTGAAAGGTACACCTCTTGGCCTGCTTCAGCACCACAAACTTCCCGCAAAATACGTACATTTCGCTCACCATAAATAGGATGTCCTGGAACATATGGAACAATAATAGGCTTACGATCTACACCATTTTTTTGCAGGACGTTATTCATTTCAAAGGCAACATTGCGTGCAATTTGTTGAGGTTCTGCCCCATGAACTGCTGTCACTGCAAGAAAAAGTGATACATCACCAAAGGCAGCTTTTACATTATCTCTGAAGAGTTCCTGAGAAAGCCTCTTTACCTCAGGAAATTTTTCCCGTCCTTTGACATCCTTGACCGCAAAGATGTCATTTTGAGGATGTGCCATATTAGTTGTTCCTCCAGCCTTTATAGGTTCTAACAATCCTGCTTCACTGGCCATATTTTTATTGTAGCATACAGATTCAATACTTTTGCCAATACTACCATTCTGTAAGCGTTTATGAAGAAGCTAATGCACTTTTACTCCGTAGCTTTCTGTGATATGTTATCGCAAACCTATGAGCCTCATCTCGGAGACGTTGGACTAAATGTAATGATCCTGAACTTTTGGGAAGAGAGACTTCTGTAAAATTATCTTCACTTACGACAAGTGTCTTGCCTTTTTCTCGTTCTGCATTCATAAAACGTACTTCCAAAAGTTCTTGATAGCTTTTAATCTGAGGGCCCTCAGGAGCTTTTTCAGTTGAGTTGATACCTTCCAAGCGCGGCACTACAATTGTCTCTTCTCTTTTTGCAAGACCAACCAGAGGAATACTCACTCCACATTCTGCCAGAGCCGTCATCGCACTGGAGACTTGTCCTTTTCCTCCATCGACGATTATCAAACTTGGCGTGTTCCACTCATCATGTCGCAAGCGTCTTTTTAAAACTTCCCGCATCATGGCAAAATCATTTGGCAATTCTTTTTTCGCTCGAGTGTCCCATTCGCGTTTGATCTTAAACTTTCTATATTGTGATGATTCTTTTTCACCGTGCTCAAAAACTACCATAGAGCCGACGGCATTTGTGCCTTGAATATTGGAGATGTCATAGCATTCGATGCGATCCAGATTTTTTAGCGCGAAACCGTTTTGATTTAGGACTTCCATCAATCCATCCATTTCCTGCTGTCTGATATCAACTCGAAGATTGGGATTGATATCGTATTCAAAAGGCCTGTGATATGGTGCGGTGATAAGACTGAGCGCGTTAATCTTTTTCTGAATGAGTAATGCTTTTTCAAAATTTTCATCTTTACTAAACGCATCCCGTTCTTTTTCCAGCTCAGTCATAATTTTCTTGGATTGTCCTTCAAGAATACGGATGATGCCTCGGATATTTTTGCGATAGATTACTTTTAATTCCGGCGAATCAAACATGGGCGGACATGGACACAGAGCTAAATGGTGATATAAGCAAATACGTTTGGGATGATTACGAGCTGAGACAAAGGGAAAAACGCGGCGGATAGTTTTGAGAACTAACTTGACGGCAGTTGAACTCGGAAAGGGACCGTAGTAAACAGAATCCGGATATTCGTCTCGACGAGCAAGGAGAACTCGAGGATACGCATCTTTGACCGTAATACGAATTTTTACATACGATTTATTATCTGTCAGACGAATGTTATATTTTGGATCATATTTCTTAATATAAAACGCTTCCAAAAGCAGCGCTTCAAGTTCTGACTCAACGATAGTAATGCTGATCTTCTCAACTTGAGAAACGAGTGCTTTTGTTTTGGGACCTAACTGTGCATTTTTGACAAAGTAAGAAGAGACACGGGATTTCAGATCTTTGGCTTTTCCGACATAGAGAACGTTGCCCGATTTATCGAGATAAACGTACACGCCAGCTTTGGATGGCAATGATGAGTATGATGAGCGCGAGTATACCATAGACTAAAGAGTATTGTAAATTTAAATGAGGAGTCTGTCAAAATTAATGGGAATGTTTCGTCTTATGCTTTTCAGAAAGTTTAAAAGCAATGTACACTAGGGCTATCGCAATAAGTAATAGACTTGTCGTTATAATAAGATTATTGTTAAAACTAAAAAAATCAAAATGATTCATAGCAAACTCCTTTCAAGTTTATATGTTATCCACAAAAACACTATACCCAATACAAAATCATAAGTCAACACAAGCACGTTTATAACATTATTCAAGGGTAAGAAATTTGGTGCTATAAGAACAAGACCAAAGTAACCAGCAGCAAGATTTCCAGAAAGAGCAGTCAGAGCTTTCATAAAAGCTTTTTTGTCTTTTTTTCGAATAGTCAGCATACTTTTGAGGCAATAATTATTTTCTTTGCCAACGAAGTACTAGCATAATTATCAATAATACAAATATGCCACCTACTATTCCTCCTCCCATTGGTGTCAAAAAAAAGAGTTTTGACTGGAGATGTTTGACCGTTGAATTTCCGGCAACTCGTATTGTATAGTCGCCTTGAGTGTTTGTCAAAGGATTGGTTGCCGCAAATTTCACTGGGACATCCAGTGTCCCAAACGGTGGAATGCCGGCAATCGTCATAACTTGTTCTGATGGGAAAAACGTTTTGCTTGAGAGATAGAGAAATTGTGAAGGGATATACGATGAACCTGTATTTCGTATTTGAATTTTTCCTGAGATCGGCAACCCAGCAATTGCGACATCAGGAATTGTACTTTCTGATTCAAATGTCGGTTTTGTATCAGGTGATGTCTCAGTGGTAAAAGTAACATCGACATCTTTACTTGATGGATTACTGCTGTATTTATATCCTCCTGCTGGAATCGGATAAACACTATCCATACCTTTTATGGCAAAAGCAAAATGATCGAAATCCAAGGTGTCAAAATAATCTACTCCGCCTGTTGTGCTTCCCCACGTCGGATCGACCATAACCCAAGTTTTTTTGTCCGTATCATAATACTCAGGCCACACATGCAAAATATCCTTCTCATCATAAATTGGTTTTTGCCGTGCATTTTGAGTATATGCATAACCGTCTACTTCTCTAGCAGGAATACCGCCGGCACGAGCCAAAGCAATAAAGAGATCGGTAAATTCTCGGCAAACTGCTTGATTTGGGTTTTGCATTGCACCAAGCGCACCAAGTCGTTTATCATCTTTTGCCACTTTAGCGAAATTGTAATGCAATTTATTTTGTACATACTGATAAATTGCCTGTGGGGTACGCAATTGATCGCTTACTTCACGGATGGTATTATTTTTTACTTCCCAATATTTTGTCTCTTTGAGATACACTTTGAGTTGATCAGGAGAAAGTGGATCTTGTTTTGGCGTCAAATGAATAACAGCATTACCTCGGGCCATGACATCCAACTTTTGTGCCGAGGTAAGATGATATTGGGCAAGCCAATTTCCATCTTTATCTTCCACGACATTGGTCGGTGCAGGGTCCAGATCGGTGATGGAGACATCTTGATAATTTGTAGAAGGAGGCAACGCGATCTCCGTTGTAATCGGATAGAGATTGGGATTTTGGATATGATACGCTAATTGGAATTTATAGATTTGCTTATCTCCAAATGCTATAGAGATGCCTGATTTACCAAGTGTCTGCTTATCAAAAATCAGTGCATTACTCGCTTGTTTGGGTTTAATATATGTAGGTTGTCCAAATGTGGGTGGAGTTTTTAACTGGACAACAAAATTATTAAATTCAGCAGGATTGGATATCCCCGGCACATCAATTTCCCAGATTTTGCCATAATGCCGAGCCAATGTAGGCGTATCAAAGGTAATAATAAATTGCTGCTGACTCCCCAGGCCCACCGCTTTTTGATTAAAATTAAGACCAATTTCATAACCATCAGTACTCTTTGTCACTTGAGGAGTAATCGCGCCTCCAGCATCTGCTGCTTGAACGTTGGAAATATTCGTAAATCCGAGCTGCATTTTGTAAGATGAAGCATAATATTGTGATGTCGTATTGGAGAGCGTTCCGTTCACTAAGGCGTGAGCCATCCCACTCTGATCAATAGTGTAGGTTATATGATAGTCAGTATTGAAATTAGAAGCAGCATGAGCTTTTTGCGGAAGAAAAAAGATTATAAGAAGAGCCGTGATAGTTACAAACTTTGACAGAAATTTCATGCTTAATTTACAATTTCCAATATTTAATTTCCAAAAGTTTGTAACATTATAAATTTATTACTGAATGAAAATTGAAAATTATGAATTGAAAATTTCTCCTCTTTTATTTTAGTACATTCTTGAGGAATTTGCCTGTCCAAGAATTAGGGTTCTCGGCTATTTCTTTTGGTGTACCTATTGCGATAATCTCTCCACCTTTTTCTCCACCTTCAGGTCCGAGGTCAATAATATGATCGGCATTTTTGATAACATCAAGGTTGTGTTCAATGACAATAACTGAGTTTCCGACATCAACCAATCTCCGAAGAACATACAGCAATTTTTCCAAATCTGCAAAGTGCAAACCCGTCGTTGGCTCATCCAGAACGTAGAGCGCATTTCTTCCTCGTTTGGAAAGCTCTGTTGCCAGCTTTACACGTTGTGCTTCCCCACCAGACAACGTCGGTGCAGGTTGCCCGAGTTTGACATAAGATAATCCTACATCCTGCAGTGTCTGCAAACGATGTGCGAGACCTGACATAAAGTGAAAGAATTTCAACGCTTCCCCGACACTCATATTCAACACATCGGCTATATTTTTATCATTAAACATGATTTCTAATGCTTCATTGTTGTACTGTTTTCCCTGACATACTTCGCAAGTGATATAGACATCAGGCATAAATTGCATCTCGATTTTGATCTGCCCTTCTCCTTCACACGCTTCACATCGACCGCCTTTGACATTGAAGGAGAATCGTCCTGGACCATAGCCACGAAGTTTTGCTTCTTTTGTGCTGGCAAATAATTGACGAATATAAGTAAACGCCCCCGTGTAAGTCGCAGGATTACTACGAGGTGTCCGTCCAATTGGTGACTGATCAATCGCGAAGACATTTCTTATTGCATCAGAGCCTTGCATTTCTGTGAATTTCCCGGGTTTTTGCGGATGAAATGGATTTTTCTTCTGCATCATCGCATGATAAAAGATATCGTTTACCAATGTTGATTTGCCTGAACCTGATACCCCTGTCACAACAACCAATTTATTAAGCGGAAACTCGACAGTAATATTCTTTAAATTATTCTGTGCAGCACCGATGATTTTGATACTTTGATATTCAGGTTGTGCTACTACTTCAGGATCTTCATTGCTTTGCAATGCCCTCTGCACATGAATCTTTTTCTTTCCTGAAAGATATTTTCCAGTTATAGACTCCTTATCATGACGAACCTCATCAACTGTTCCCTGTGAGACAATTGCGCCTCCATGTTCTCCTGCCCCAGGTCCAAAATCAAAAAGATAATCAGACGCTTCCATCGTATCTTGATCATGCTCGACGACCAAAACGGTATTCCCAAGATCACGTAGTTTTTTCAAAGTATCAATCAATTTGGAATTATCCCGTTGATGCAGTCCAATCGAAGGTTCATCAAGTACATACAGAACGCCCGTCAAACCAGAACCAATTTGTGAAGCAAGACGTATACGTTGGGCTTCTCCACCCGAAAGCGTCGAGGCAGTTCGCTGGAGCGTGAGATATTCCAATCCGACATCGACCAGAAACTTCAATCGCTCCCGAATCTCCCGTAAAATCATTTTGGAAATTTCATTTTCTCGTGCAGAGATGACTTCAGGTAAATGAGTAATGAAAGCAAGCGTCTTTTCAATTGACATCGTTGAGGCATCAATGATTGATTTGTCATTGAGAGTAATTGAAAGTGCTTCTTTTTTGAGACGACCACCTTCACAGTCAGGACAAACATCAAATCGCATGAATTTATCAATCTGTGTTTTGACAAATTGTGAATCAGATTCATTATATCTTCGCTTCAATTCAGACGCGATACCCCTGAATGATTCTTCGATCACCGTACCACGACCAAAACGGTTTTCACCTTCAACGAGATACTTCTTGCCACCTGTGCCGTATAGTAATAAATGCTTTTGCTCATCACTCATCTCAGCGATACGTTTGTCCATCGGGAGATCATTTTCCTCACAGAAGGTTTTAAATGTTCGAGAGAACCACGTATCATTTGTACCAATATTGAAAAACGGCACGATTCCGCCTTCATTAATCGTCAAATTGTCATTGAGAATCAAATCAGGGTCAGCATTAAGAACTCTTCCCAAACCGGCACAGCTCGGACATGCACCATGCGGCGTATTAAAAGAAAAGATACGAGGTTCAATTTCTGGAAGAGAGATATTATCGACGGGACAAGCAAATTTTTCTGAAAACAACTGATCATCCATCTTTTCAGGTTTTTCGGGAAGTGAAAAAGAAGCATCGCCAATAATCGAAACAATCATCTCACCATCACCAAATTGCAGTGCTTGTTCGACATCAGTTGCAAGTCTTGTCCGCTCGGTTTCTTTACCCAATACTATAGCGTCGATGACAAGTTCAATAGTATGTTTATTTGTTTTGATGAGAACAAAATCATCAGTAACACTGTAAATTCTCCCGTCAATTCTCACTTTGGTATAACCTCTCTTCTTCAAACTGGCTAATAAATCTGTATATTCACCTCGTCGGTCTTTGACTAAGGGCGCAAGAATTAAAACGCGGACATCTTTTTTCCCAAGTTCTTTATGCGTTTCTTGTAGCTTGAGAATTGCATTAACAATCTGCTCTTTGGATTGACGGGCAATTTCACGACCGCATTTAGGACAATGCGGATGCCCGACTCGAGCAAAAAGCAAACGCATATAATCATAAATTTCAGTCACCGTACCAACTGTGGAACGCGGATTGTGACTCGTTGACTTTTGATCAATGGAAATCGCCGGAGACAATCCTTCAATCAAATCGACATCAGGTTTTTTCATCGTTCCCAGAAATTGACGTGCATAAGAAGACAAACTCTCGACGTAGCGACGTTGTCCTTCTGCATAGACAGTATCGAACGCAAGAGAAGATTTCCCGCTACCTGACAAACCTGTAAGAACAACGAGTTTATTTTTGGGAATTTCCAAATCGAGGTTTTTTAAATTATGTTCGCGCGCACCTTTGATAACTATTTTATCCATAAGAAAGCATCCTATTATAAATCATATTGCAAGCTATAGCAACTGTCCTGCGTATTGACTTCTTGCTTACAGTAACAAATAATTTATTATATGTTCACTAAGAGGTATTTTAAGATTGGTCTTCTTATTTTCATTGCTTTGCAACTTTTTTATTATGCTTTTTTAATGGTTTCCTACCAATTGTTGCCATTTAATAAGTACCTATATGGAACAGGCTTTCATTATGTGGCAGATACACGCGTAACGCAAGGGAATTTTAATCTTGTCAATGCACTAAGCGCCTGGGATGGTCAGTGGTATTACCGTATCGCAAAAGCTGGTTATACAACACAATCAGAAATTGAAGCTCATGGGGATCATGTCTTTTTGGATCAGTATGCCTATGCTTTTTTTCCGCTTTATCCCTATAGCGTTGCGTTTATAAATACTATTATTCACAACATTGCTGTTTCGGCTTTTATTTTCAGTAACATTATTCTCATTGCACTCTTTTTTGCTACATATTACGTCGTCAGCAAACTGTATTCTCATCAGATAGCCATGCGCACAAATTTTCTCATGTTGTTTTTTCCATTGAGTCTTTTTTATCGCGCTTACTACGCAGAAAGCCTTTTTTTGCTTCTTTTGGTTTGGTTTAGTTATGCCTTGGTGAAGCGAAAATGGGTACATATTACACTTTCACTGGCACTTCTGTATGTAACAAAAGTGAATGGTTTTTTTCTTATTATTCCATTGCTATATGCAATTATTACTGATTTACAAAAGAAAAAAATTTCCTTATGGAAAGCTACAGCAGTACTTTTATTGCCGTTTGCGTCACTTATGCTTTTATTGTATGTCGGTGAAGTAAATATGGGTGATCCTACTGTTTGGATAACTACCCATGCTTTTTGGGGACCAAAAGTTTCGCTTATTGAAAATGTTCAAACAAACATCCTTGCCATTTATCAATTCTTCTCACTTCCTTGGCATGATTATAATGTCTCAAAAACAGAAATAATTACCTTTGCAATCGGATTAATTCTTCTTATTAAAAGTAAAAAAGCTCTCCGTCCTGAATTGTGGTACATTATTCTTAGTCTCAGCATTGCGCCACTTCTTATCAAAAGTTTTACTTCATATGCAAGATATGAGACAGTGATTTTCCCTTTATTTATATTTTTGGCAATGAAACTAAAGGGCATTTGGTATGAAGGTACGGTGGCAATTTTTATAATCTTCCTTCTCTTCTTCTCAACCGTATTTATCAATTGGGGTTGGATAAACTAAATTACTTTGCAAGGGAAAGTGCCTGCCTATAGAGTTCATAATCTTCTTTATGAAAAACTTTAAATTTCTTTTCAAATTCCATTGTTGTTTCATGAGTCTTCTTATGGAGATTTAACTTTTTTACTGAATTCATGCGAATGCTTTTCTTTATATGTCCTTCTTCAATCAACACTTCAAACAGTTTATTTGTAAAAACATCGATGTGCTCGGTAACACCAACGACATCAAAAGATGCGATATCCTTCCCTGCAAGTGCCTTAGTCTGATAATTTTGCATGACAGTAAGCAAGGCGTACTCTTCAAAACTCATTTGGGCATCATAAGGGATCATTATACGCCACTGATTTCTTCCTTTTGCTCGTTTCCAGTGATCATATTGCGAACGCATGCGTTTTAATGGATCACGAATCACGACTGACCGGATAGGATCTTTCAGTAAACTATCGAAACGATTCGCAACAAAGTGCCCATGAATAATAGCAATGTCATTTGGAACAGTAGTCTGGTATCGTTTGTTTGATCGGGTATTAAAATAAAATCGTTTCAGCAGAGGCCAGAATGCATATGACTTGAGCTGGAGTTGATCAATGATATCATTTGAAGGAGAGACAAATAGATCTGATATTTTAATCACGCTGTCTGTGGTCGGATCATAAAAGGCGACACGTTTTTTGCCTATGGTTTGCTCAAGGAATCGCAGTAAGGACGTCCCTGCTGTTTTTTCAATATGAGTATTAACAATCACACGTTTAGCATGCACGCATAAAAGTATACAATAAATTGAAAAGGATTGAAATATTACTTACCAATAATAATGGTAAAAACAGCGGAATCAGAAGCTTCCTTTGTAACTGAAGCATATTCATTCTTTAATTCTTCCATAAGTAAATCTGTTTCTTCATTTTTACCTATCGGATATTGTATAACTGTTTGTGTCGAAGTGCCCTCAGCATTGGCTATTTTTGCTACTGAAAATCCATCTTTGGATAATTTCTGCCCAAGTGCTTTTGCGACGCCAGCTTTCCCACTCGCGTTTAAAATAATAACTTTCATATCGGCTTTATTAATTGGTATGCTTGTCTCTGTGGGTACTGTGTTCTGTTTGCTAAGCGGAGCGTTGCTTGGAACAGTTGACTGTGTAGAAGATCCTTGAGCATGCGGCATTATGGGACTAAAAACAAAGTCCTTTAAGATAAATGCAAAGAGGCTGCTCAAGACAAGAACGCTTATAAGAACAGCTACTCCAAGCAATTTAATATGGTGTGCAATAAATACTTGATCTACATTTTCTCCAGATATATTCTTTGCCGCAAATGATGCTGATTGTGGTTTGTTTGTAGAAATTTCCGGTTGTGCTATTTGTTGGAATTTATGTTTTCTTGATAAATACTTTTTTATAATAATGAAAAGAATTATAAGCAGGAGCAATAAAAGCACAGGAAGAATCACAGACCAATCATGGAAGAAAAGAAAGAATGTCAGACTTTTTGTGATTGATTTGAGAGATGAATAATTAACCGTGACAGTAGCAATATATTGGCCAAAAGACGGAGCATCTTTTTTTGAGGTAACAGTAATTGTCGTGGGCTTTCCTGGGAATACTGCACCTAAGTTGCCAAGTGGGATTGTTTCAAATACTTTTCCCGATCCATCTTTTATTTGGAAATTCCCCGTAGGAGTTAAGATAATATTTCCTCTATTTTCCATTACAAAAGTGAAAACAAGGTGATTATCTTTAATTGTATAGGAGAGATCACGGACATCTAGGCTCACTATCTGATTTCCTGGAACAGTTTCATAGATACGAGTACCCACGCGGGAAACGATATTGAGCCCCATCCCTGAAGTTGCTATAGTGGGCTTTTTTGCTTCCTGCACAATAATACCACCGGCATGATCTCCGACTGTAACATTTGAGGGTAGGGAAATAGTAAAAGGGACATCTTTGCGATCTTTGGGACCGATTGTTATCAGATCTTTGGATAATTTTACCCAGCTCCCTATTTCCTTTTGGGGTTGGTCGTTATTTAAGAGAGCAAATGCACCATCGCTTGTGGTAGTAGCATCAACAGGATAGATTTTTACATCAAGAGATTTATCTGAATTATTAACAACAGTAATACTGTCTTCTTTTGTCTGGCCAGCTTTAAGATCATAAATAAACCAGGATTTTGTCTTTGGATTATCAGGATCATAATGCGAAGGATACGCCCCAAGGTCACCCTCCTGCACAGCAAATGCCCGTGGAACAACTGTTAGCGCAAATAAAATCACTATTCCAAAAGTTTTTAAAATATTTATGGCAAATTTTCTTATCATATTTTTACTGCACTGTTTCTGTAAATGTTGCTACATACGAACTTGCATAGGATCCTACCGGAATAGAAAGCTGTAATGCAGGGTTAACATAGTATGATCCCAAACCATATCCTGACGTTGCGCTCATTAGACTTGTTGCATCTGATGTACTTGAAAACGTATGCACTGATCCTGCTGTAACATTTGTCAATACTGCACCATTGTTAGCAGAACGAGTACCGGGAGTGATTTGTAAACCTGTGACAGGAATGACATCAACACGAATTGTCCATGAGTCACTGGTAGTATAGGTTGCCGGGGCAAAATCAAGAACGAGTCCTCTTGCCCCAATAGAGACCGATGCGCCGGTTGTCTGATTTGTTAATGATTCAGGACCAGTGACGTTAAAGGTCGCAGTACCCACGGATCCTCCTGTGGCAATCGTTATTGTGTAGGTTCCACCTACAGCATTATTATAGGTGGCTGTGCTGTCCACAGTTAAAGTACCAGCGGAACCACCCGTTCGGAAAGGACTATTATATTTAATAAAATGTGAACAAGTGGCATTGGCAGTCCAGCCGTTTCCTAACCCAGTGTTATCTGTAACCGTCACTGTTCCAAGATTCCCTGTTGAATTTTGTGATGCCGCAGCTACGGTGACTGCCGACAAATTTGCACTGGCAGCTGAGCTAATCGTTAACAATCCTTGATTTACCTGCTGATTCACCGTCGTAGATGCAGCATTTACACCTTGGAGCGGATACTGCTGTGCCAGTAGGAGCGCATTGATGAATCCCAGAAGCATAACCACTGATGAGAGAGCAAAAGTAACCCAATGCAGCGTATTATGATGTTCCCATTTATGGTATTCATGATACCACTTGGGGCGTGTATGCCGGACATGGTGATAAATTGTATGCAGTGTCTTTTTATGTAACCCAGCCATAGTAAAGGCACTACTTATGCCTTATTACCATTTTTTCATAGATAGGAGTTGAATGCAATTGCTATCCTTGGCTTTACAATAAAGTTTCAGTAATCGTAGCTGTATAATTGCCTGCATAAGAACCAACGGGGATTGCCAAAGACAATCCCGGATTGATCGTATACTGGCCATTCCCATTCCCTAAAGTGGCAGTCATAATGGTTGCAGCATCTGAAGTGTTGGTAAAGGTATGGGAAGATCCTGCAGTTACTCCTGTCCCGGAGCCGGATACTACAGCGAGGGTACCATTATTGGGATTTATGGTCAAATTGCTAATACCTATCGTATGTGTACTCGCAGTAAAATCACTACACGATACTGTCAAACCCCATCCAGGGTTGCCACTGCGAGAATCACTTGCAGTCGTTGTCCCCAAACTTCCCGTACTGGATTGTACTGTTTCTGCTACGGTAACACTGCTTAAGGTTGTACTACTTGGTGCTGTTAATCCAAGCGAGCCTGCAGAAGCAAGTGTTAGATCTCCACAGACAATATTAAAATTTGATCCATTAGCATTACGGTAGCACCATGGTAATTCTCTCGGCACAGTACGTGAACTTCCAGTTGGTGCCTCATGCATCTGTGTTATCGGGAATGAGTTGGCAGTAGCTTCACCTGTATCAACCTCAGTCTTTGTCACTCCCCATGAACTACCAGAAAGTTTGTAGTAGCGCTGGATATGATTTGGGGTCGAGCTATCGGCATAAAAGACATATTCATCTCCGCTGGTTCTGTCATAAAAGAGAGATGGATTTTTTTGTCCGCCACCGCTATCAATTGTTGCAAAGATAGCGGTCCAGGTCGTGTTGCCATCAAATTTTGCTTCCTTGAGGTTGGAAGGTGTGGAGATATCAACATAGACAAATCGAAAATCAGTATCTGAGATGCGAATGAGATTGCCCATTTTCGTCAAATTGGTACCAAAAGCTGTGGCAGGGACGACATTTACTCCCGTACATGAGGCCGTTGTGCAAATTTGACTCTCAATATCTTTGGTTGAATTATTCGTTCCATTGTTTTGCACAACAGCGATTACTTTATCAGATAAGCCGTAAGCCACCATCGATATATAGCTGACCAAGTTCCCCGAGCCACCACCTACTTTGGTAAAGGCCATACCAGAGGCTGCATCTCCTGTTGTTGTTGCGTCATAGACTTCGATTGCGCCGGTCGTTCCCCGTCTGACTGCCACCCATATCCTGTTTGCACTCGGTGTTCGGATTATAGTCATCGACCCGGGTGCGGTCGTCGCTGTTCCTGTTGCCGGTCCTGTACAGGTGCCAATGGTTGTCCCACTGGTAATGGGGCATGTAAGGACTTTGAATTGGGTTGTAGTGGTAGAATCTTGATAGACAATATCAAATTTTGTATCATCTATCCAATAGACATCCCAATCTGAATTAGCAAGCACATGCCCACCGGTTAAAAGTACTTCACTTGCACTAGCTAAACCTGCAATAGTAGATGCTGACCTCGAATATATTTCTGTCGATCCTTTACTATAGAAAATAAAAAAGTTGGTACCGTTATACTGAACAATACGCTGTTTATTGTGTATCCATGCTGTAGGAATATTTGTAACTGCAACTTGCTGTGCATTTGCAGTTGTGGGATGAAAAGTTAAATTACCACCCATTGCAAAAAATAAGAAAAGAAAGAATATACTCACCAATTTAAAGTAGATCCATTTCATAGTCATCTATATTTATTGTAGTATATTTCGTTGACAATGTGCAGTAGGACGCTTCTTACGCAAAGAGTATAATGGAGTTTTAAAACTTATCTTCCAAAGAAGTAATTCATCAGGTAAACCACAAAACCGCTAAACGCAATGATACCTAACAAAATACCAGCAACGATAAGCCTGACATGAGGAGCCAAGATAATTTTACCTGTTTTTTGATTCTTTTGCATTAGTCGATTTCTGGATACGAAGTAGGCAATGATGAGCAAAATAAGAGCGATTGTTCCATACATGCTCCACGGGTTTGGCATAAACATAGTACTTGCAACAGCTGCTTTGGTGGGAGAATAATAAAGCGCGACACTCGCTGTATCCCAACCAAAGAATGGAGGCATTGTATGCGTAGGAACAGTTATCGTCTCAGGTTCTCCCGGTACAACTGTACCAACCAATGTATCCAAAGGTTCTCTCTCAATGACTCGTCCAAGCATATCCTTTACTTCAAGCATACCAGTGGGTGCGATATGGACTGTGCCTTTATTTTCCACTGTAAAATTAAATTTAAGAAGATTGTCTGTAACAGAAGTTTTTAAATCACGAACAATCATATTTAATTGTTCATCACCAGGAACTGTTTCATAAATACGTACACCAATCCGGGATATGACATTAATGTTCATTCCTTGGTTCTTCATCTTTTTCGGTACTGTCTCTTCGAAGATAATCCCACCAGAATGTTCTCCTTTTACAGCGTTTGAAGGTATAGCTATCGTAAAGGGTAAATTTCTAGATTCCTTTGGCGCGAGGGTAATTTCTGAAGCATTCATCGTAATCCATGCACCGACATCATGTTTGGGTGTACCGAAATTCGTGAGTGCAAATCCTCCATCTTTCATCGTTGTAGAATCTGCTGGATAGACTTTTAAGGTAGTTGGTTCGGTGCCGTTATTTATCACAACTACCGCATCATTTCTTTTATCTCCAGCGGGAAGAGAAAAAATAAACCATGATTTTGTGCGTGGATCTGTATCAGTGGGATGTGCTGGATGCGCGCTTATGGCTTTTGTTTCTACGGCAAAGGCAGGAACCGCAAAAATCATGCAATAAAGAATTGCGAAAAGAACCCAACTTGAAATGAATTTTTTAAAAAAAACAGCTTTGTTGCTTAAAAATAAAGTATTATTTTTCATTTTAAATAAATTTAACCTTTTGAATATATTACTTATGCTCATACTATAAATATCTACTATTATCGTATGCTATGTCAAGCACTAAAGGAAGAGCAATCAATCATTGATGAATAATAATGCTCCCACCTCCAAGGCTATTGGAAATTCTATAGGAAGGATTATTAAATGATCTATTACCGTCCCAAATGCGAATATCATACTGATCAGGAGAGCTATCAACGACATGTACTCTATATGTATAATTACTAGTACCGTTAAGTGTCATTTGTCCCTGAAAATCTGCAACAGAGCCAGAAATAATTACCCAATCAACTGTTGTGCTCTTAAACTCTAGCCCATCATTTATATAATTGATAGTCATATTTCCAGTAGGAATGCCATTAATATATTTAGCTACAAAACCAAAGTTAGATTTTGCATCTGCTGATACACCTACTCTTGTAGTGTTATCCGGTATTACCCATCCTCCACCTGTAACAGACCCAGCCGATGGATCATAGACAGCAAGGTACTGAGTGTCAGATTTAGAACTATTTCCTGCAATATCTGTTGCAGTAAGTTGAATACTATATACACCTGTTGGTGGCGTTACATTTGCGTCCCATTTTCCTGAAGGACTGATAAAGTCAAGATTGCCTGAGGTAACTTGTCCTGTACTTGATGTGAGCGTATATGTCACTGTTTGTACGCCGGTTAAATCGTCTGTCGCTCCTGCAGTAATGGTGGACGACGATCCATTTGATACCACATAAGGAGAGAGACTAAAATCAGTTATTGTCGGCGCTGTAATGTCAGGAATAACGACAGCAAATGGTGAAAGTGAATAGACAGTTGCTGTCATAATATGGGTCTGGGGATCATAGGAATTAGTAACATTAACCCAATTAGTTCCGTCATAATGCAGTAGATTGAGATTTGGATTATCAGCATTTTGTTTAGTATATTCAAAAGATATTGTCAATGGTCCAGTAAACGTAGCTGTTGATGTGATGTAATAAAATGTATTTAAGATTTTGTATTCAGAAGGGATCGTCCCTCCTTGATTATTTGTTGAGGGAGTTACCGTTATATAACCACTGGAGGTGAAATTACCAGTGATTGTAATTCCATTACCAAGATTCACTGATTGCTGTCCTGCCTGTACTTGTCCGTCAGTGATTGTGCTATCTATAGAAAATGACTTTGACGGATGTGGTGATTCCTCAAGCCCTGCATCATCAACGGACCAATACGTAATAGTATGACTTCCGGCTGTCGATACACTAAATGGGCCATAATATTCTTGTTGAGCCCCTGTATCAATTTGATAATAATTCTTACTGACACTGTAACCCGCATCCGCGGTTGCAGCTAACGTAACCCAGACTGGGTTTGGATATTCGCCATTTGACATTAGAGTTGGAGAAAGACTTGCTGTGGTCGTAGGAGCATTATGGGGCTTTGTGATACCAAAGTTTACTACTGAGTTTGAACTTACAGACAGATTGGATTTTGGATTTGTTGTTGTTGCGAAATAGCCATTTGGCAAAGTTAGCGATACTGTATAGACACCATCGGGGACATTAGGAATTACATAGTCTCCAGTATCATTTGTTACTGATGACTGTCCGTCTGATAATGTAACTGTTGCGTTTGCGAATCCTGATTCTCCACTGTCTTGCAATCCATTTTGATTGATATCTTGATATACTATACCATTAACAGTGTATATAGGTTGCGTTGTAGGGGTAGGCGTTATTGTTGCAGAATTATCAAAATATTCTTTAAAATTAAAATTATAATTATTTTTATTCCAAGACGTCCCATCGAAAAAGAACATATAATTATTAGGGTATACATTCGTATTAGAACTATGAACATATGGAGTATTCCCAATTAAAATCGGGGAATGAGTAACAATCCAATATTTACTACCGGAATTAAAATTATAATTACAAGAGAATGAATAATTAATGTAGCTATAATTGGGATTAATTGGAAAAGTATTGAAATCAATATTAGATGAAGTACACAAAATGTTATTTGATGGGCTTCCCGAATTATCTGAGTTAATAGTTATGTAAGTACTTCCTACCTCCGCTGAATAGATACTTGAATCAATACTAATTTGACTAATACGACCTGAATATGAAGGTGTAAATGATTCTGCTACCTGTTTACGAGTTGAATTGCTTGAATTAGAGTAGGAGTAATTATCAGTACCAGTTGTAACCGATTGATCTAATACCGGTCCAATCGGAGTCAATGAATGATCATAATACTCTTTGAAATCTAAATCAAAACTTTGATAAGTCCAAGCAGCAATATGTTGTGCAAGTGTTCCCATTGGATAATTATTATTTCCATCATATGCATAAGCGACATTATCTGTGTCAGTCCCTTGATTAGTAGTATGGGTTACCAGCCAATAAGTCCTTCCTGAAGTAAAATTGTAAGTAGAAGAAAAGTTAAAAGATTTCCATTCTCCTGAGGGACAAGTTTGTAGATCGCTAGTATTGATTACGCTCGAAGTAACTAATGGATAACCTGAAGGATATCCATTAGAATCATTTTCTAATGTTAGATATACATTTTCGTTAGGAGATCCCTTTTTGCAAATTGAGAGATCAATTTCTGAGATAGGAGAAGACTCTGTTGGAACAAAACTTTGAGCGGGATACCGTTCGACATTGTCATAATAGCCGTTCTGATTTAAATCTTTTTGATCAAGAGTAGACGATGCAAAAGCAATAGGGGTAAAAATAGAAAAAAAAGGTAATAGGAGAATTAAAAATAATAATTTCTTCATTTTAAAAAACACAGTGTTACAGTACAGTTTCTGTGACAGTAGCTGTATAGCTGTTGGCATAAGAATTTGCAGGAACAGTTAATTGCAGACTTGGGGTTTGAGTGTATGATCCCAAACCGTTTCCTGCTGTTGCACTCATCAGACTTGCTGGATCTGTAGTAGTTGTAAACGTATGCACTGATCCCCCGGTGATACCGGTTGAAGGCGATACTGCACCAGGTGTAATCTGTAACCCAGTTACAGGAATAACATCTACCCGGATAGTCCAAGAATCACCAGTAACATATGTCGCAGTATTGAAGTCTGCCAATAGTCCTTTTATACCGATTGCAATACCTGTACCACTACCAGTAGGAACATTACTAGCTGATTCAAGACCAGTAACGTTAAATGTCGCAGTACCCACTGATCCACCGGTTGCAATAGTTATGGTATATGTCCCGCCAGTGACGCCTGACCACGTACTGCTGCCGGTATTTGTAGATACGGTGGAATTAGCACCTGTTATTTTCGTAGCAGCGTTAAATTTCAGAAAATGCGTTGATGTCGCTGTAGCATTCCAGCCAGCTCCAGTACCTCTATTATCAGTTACGGTAATTGTCCCGAGACTACCGGTTGTATTTTGATTTGATGTAGATACTGTTGCTGCACTGAGCGCCTGATTCCCGTTATTTGAGATAGTTAAAGTACCACCATTAACATTTTGTGTCAATACAGTGCTTGCAGCATTTGCTATTTCAACTTTAGGAGCGTGTTGCTGCATCTGAAATACAATATTTACGAATCCCATTGTAATGACAATTGAAGAAACCACAAAGGTCGCCCAATGTAAGAAAGCATGGTGTTCCCACTGATGATAATCCTTATACCATTGCGGTCTTGTATATTTTAAATGATGGATGCCTTTTTGTATCTTCATATCCTTTTGTTATATTCATCGTATACACGAGCATATACCTTTGTCAAGTACCTGAAACAGCTTTTTCTGAGGGATAAAAGCATAGAGACAAGAAATAATGTTATTATTTAGGTAGCATTTCTCTAAAAAAACAATTACACTAAAAAAATGATAACGAAATTAGAAACCACTTTTTTGGCTCATGGAGGTTTGTTAAAACCATTAGTTATTACAGAATCTAGCAAAAGACAAAAGCTTCTTGAACAGTTCGAAACTGCTCTCCGTATAACTCTTACACAGAGACAACTTTGTGATCTGGAATTACTGCTCAATGGCGGGTTTTCTCCACTTGAAGGTTTTATGGATGAAAATACATATCAGTCTGTAGTCAATGATGCCAGACTGACAGACGGAACTGTATGGCCAATTCCTATTGTCCTGGACGTTGATGATATATCAAATTATAAAGAAGGAACTATTTTACTACTCTGTGATGCGTATAATGAACCATATGCACTCTTCACAATTACCTCAATCTATCAACCAGATAAGAAGAAAGAAGCAAAAAAAGTGTATGATACAACTGATACTGATCACTTTGGGGTAAGACAACTGTTTGACGCAACGGGTAAATACTATCTCGGAGGAAAAATTGAAGGATTAAAAGAAATTCCACACTACGATTTTACTGATTTTAGACTTACTCCCACAGAACTACGAAAGGTATTTAAAAAATTTGGTTGGGAAAAAGTTATTGGATTTCAAACTCGTAATCCCCTACATCGAGCACACTATACATTGATTAAAGATGCAGCCAAGACGTATGAAGCAAAAATTTTACTTCATCCCAGTGTCGGACAAACTAAAGATGGAGATATTGATTACATTACCAGAACGCGATGTTATATCCATTTGTACAATAATTACATGCAAGATTTCGGTATGCTGAGTCTGCTTCCACTTGCAATGAGAATGGCAGGCCCGAGAGAAGCAGTACTTCATGCAATCATCAGAAAAAATTATGGATGCACGCATTTTATTGTCGGTCGCGATCATGCAAGTCCCGGAAAAGATCGTTTGGGAAAACCTTATTATGGAGAATATGATGCTCACGATTTCTTGAAATCCTGTGAGAAAGAATTAGCTATTACGCCAGTTCTATTTAAAGAAATGGTTTATGTCAAAGAGAAAAAGCAATATCTTCCCATCAACAAAGTCAATAAAAAACATACAATTCTCAAAATCTCAGGAACGCAAGTACGAGAAAGGTTATTAAATAATGAGCCATTGCCAGATTGGCTTTCTTTCCCAGAGATTATTGATGAATTACGAGAAAATGCGGGACGTAAAAAGAAGAAAGGTGTAACGATTTTCTTTACCGGATTACCTTCCTCAGGTAAGTCGACACTGGCAAAGATGTTATTATATAAACTTACTGAAATCCAAGAAAGAGAAATTTCACTTTTGGATGGAGATGTCATTCGAAGTAATTTATCCAAAGGTCTTGGTTTTAGCAGAGAAGATAGATACACCAATATTACCCGACTTGGATTTGTTGCCAATGAAATAACCAAACACAAAGGTATTGCGATTTGTGCTGCAATTGCTCCTTACGCCGATGCACGAACATACAATCGAAATCTCATTTCCCCAAATGGTCACTATATTGAGATCTACTTATCAACACCGCTTGAAGTGTGTATAAAACGTGATGTTAAGGGCTTATATCGAAAAGCGAAAAAGAATAAATTGAAAGGGATGACTGGTATTGATGATCCATACGAGACACCAACCAATCCGGCGATAACAATTAACACAGCAAAAAAAACGCCGAAAGAGTGCATCAATCAAATCATTTCCTACTTAATTGAAAAACAAATCTTAAGTCAAAAATCTATTAAGCTGATTCAGTATCAAAATCCAGATCAGGCAGCAGGTGCATTGCCCAGGCTTCTCCATAAATACCAACATGCAGTTGATCTATAAGGTTTCCATTTTTCAGATAATTCTAGCATTTCTTTTCTGTCGCTAATTCCATAAAGTCTCGTAATTGCATTTCTAATTCCTAAATCATCAATAGAGAATATATCAGGCCGTTGTAATGAAAATATCAAGATCATCTCAGCAGTCCATCGTCCAATTCCATGAATTTGTATTAACTCAGAAATAACTTCCTCGTCGGATTGCTTTCTGATCTTTTTGATGTCAATAAGATCACTGACAAATGCGTTGGCAACGGATTTTACATATTTTATTTTTGCATAAGACAGTCCAGCACTTCGCATAATCTCATCATCCATTGCTAAAATTTCTTTGTCCGTTGGAAAGGAGTTAGCAATGAATAAATCTTGAAAACGTCCAAAAATTGTCGAGGCAGCTTTTACTGAAAGCTGTTGCGAAATGATTGATTTAATCATCGATTGCATCAAATCCGCACTTCTATCTTCGAATTCAGGCGCTGGATATTCTTTCTTTAATTTTTGCATGATCGGTTCCTTGAGCATATTAGCGTTTAAATAGTTTATCAAGCATTTCTCTTTGTATCATAACTTGCGTTGGCCGTCCATGTGGACAGGTCGCATTGTTTGGGGTTTTTACCAATTGTTCAACCAATTCTCTTGCCTGTTCTCTTGTCAAACTATCACCAGCTCTGACAGAGCTGTGACAAGCAAGATATGCCAGCATTTTTTTACTACGAGCATTAAGTGCTTGGGGCTTTTCATTCTCTCTAATATCTTCTAACATCTCTTGTAATAATTGAACGTAGTTTTGGTCTTGGAACAAAACCGGGATACTTGTGAGAAGAAATGATCTTCCTCTAAAATGTTCAATTCCCCATCCTAAATCGTGAAAAAGTGGTAGGTAATGATGCAGCAGCTCGCTTTCAGATAGACTGAGCTCAAAAATTCCAGGTTTAGGGAAATAAAAAATATTTCTTTTATTGTTTTCACTAGTAAACTCATCCAATAATTGTTCATATCTAATCCGCTCATGTGCAGCATGTTGATCAATGATAACAAAACCGCGCTGAGTAGATATCAGTAAATACAGTTTATTGATTTGTAAAATGTCTGTTGTATCAGGTTTTGTTTCGAGATTTAATTCCCATGGAAACTTCTTTTCTTTCATTAGTTTACCCGCATAAGAAGTCGTTCCACTCGAAGCATCATGAAGTCCTAATCCATTAAATGGTGAAGCAGAATCCCAATAAGAATTCGTTGCCAAAACATTATTTGCAAAAGTTTCTTTGATTATTTTTTCAACTGCGTCATAAACAGATTGCTGGTTACTAAATCGTACTTCCTCTTTACGTGGATGGACATTAACATCAACCATTTCACATGGTATGGAGAAATATAAAATGCAAATTGGATAAACTGCATTCTCTAAAAGCGTTCCATACGAAGCTTTAATTTTTAAAGACAAATTTTTATCACGAATTTGTCTTTGGTTGACGAAAAGAAATTGTTTAATCGGTGTACGAGTTGTCAAGGATGGCTTCACAATAAAGCCGGAAATCGTAACATAAGCATCTTTATAATCGACCGGCAAAAGCGCTTGATAAATTTCTTTTCCAAGAAGTTTTTCAATCCGATCAATCCTTTCTGATACTTTTGGAAGATCTAACACTGTCTTATTGTTATGTACTAGGACAAAATTGACTGAGGGATAAACGAGTGCATAATGAGAAATTAATTCAAGAATAAGACTAAATTCTGTCCGCTGAGATTTTAAAAAATTTTTCCGGGCAGGAACTGCATGAAAAAGATAATCAACAGTAATTTGTGTCCCTGTCGGCATGCCAATCGGTTTCTCTTTTTCAACTGTCCCATTTTTTATGGAGATGCTTGTTCCCGCAGTTTCACCAGCGACTTTACTGGCAATTGTTACCTTACTAATTGCGGCAATACTTGCTAGTGCTTCACCGCGAAAACCTAACGTTTGAATGCTGGTAAGTGATTCTTCATTTTGTAATTTACTTGTCGTATGTGCTTTAAAACATTCCAGCAAATCTTCTTTACTCATCCCTTCCCCATTATCAATCATTATTATCTTTTTCAATCCGCTTTCTTCGATATGGATAGTAATGTTCTCTGCTCTCGCATCAAGTGCATTTTCGACTAATTCTTTAACTGCATATACCGGCCGTTCAATGACTTCTCCCGCTGCAATTTTAGAAACAATCTGAGGATCTAACGGATATATTTTACGCATATTAGTTTAATTAATCTACTTCCAAATATTTTTTATTCTCTTGAGCTAAGAATTTTAATTTTTCTTTAAACTCTGCTAGTTTATTTAACGCTTCCAATGGTGTCATTTGGGAGAGATCAAGCTGTTCTAATTCTTTATGAATCAGATGATCAATGAGTTCGATTTGTTGCGGTTGTGGATACACTCCTATCGTTTCTTTTTCTAAACTTCGTTCTTCGAGTTCCTCCAATATTTCATTAGCACGTATTATTACTGATTCAGGAATACCCGCTAATTTTGCAACTGCTACACCAAAACTATGAGAAGCACCACCTGGTAATATTGTATGAAGAAAAACCGGTCCGCCATCTGCATTCGAAACTGCCATATGATAATTGTGAATTTGCTGAGGATATTGATCTTCCAAAACTTGTAATTCGTGATAATGCGTTGCAAATAACGTTTTAGGGCTAGTATTTTTGCACGAAACCAAATATTCAGCAACCGCCCATGCAATGCTAATACCATCATAAGTACTCGTTCCCCGACCGATTTCATCCATCACAATAAAACTTTTGTCCGTTGCGTGATTCAGAATATGAGCGGTCTCAACCATTTCTACCATAAACGTTGATAAACCTGAAGTAATGACATCTGATGCTCCAGACCTCACAAAGATCTGATCAACGATACTAAGCTGTGCTTGTTTTGCTGGCACAAAAGATCCCATTTGCGCCATAAGGATGATGAGTGCATTCTGACGAATAAAGACAGATTTCCCGGCCATGTTTGGGCCGGTTATCAGCAGTAATTGCTGATTGTCTGGTGCAAATGAAACATCGTTTGGTACAAATTGTTTGTTCTCAAGGAGTGTCTCAACCACAGGATGTCTTCCTTCATGAATGGATATTTCCTCTGAGTCTCTCATTTCAGGCTTGACATAATTTCGTTTCTCAGCAATTTGTGCAAAATTCACTAAACAATCAATCGCCGCAATACTCATCGCTGCTTCTTGAATTATGGAAACATGGTCCAGTAAATTTTTCAGGGTTTCCTGAAATAAACGATATTCAATATCATGCATTTTTTCTTCAGCACTGAGAATAATTTCCTCTTGCACCTTTAACTCTGCAGTTATGAACCGCTCGGCATTTACCAATGTTTGTTTTCGAGTATAACTTGTGGGAACCGAGTTGAGATTTGATTTACTGACCTCAATATAAAAACCAAATATTTGATTGAATCGAACTTTGAGAGAATTAATACCTGTTCTCTTTCGTTCTTTTTGTTCAAGTTCCACAATCCAGTCCCTACTACCTGAAACTATTTGTCCCAAATTATCTAACTCACTATCAATACCTTGATTAATCATTCCTCCTTCTCGAATACTAATTGGTGGTTCTGTAACAATTCGCTTTTCAAGATAAGCAATGATGTTGTCCAATGTTTCTAAATGCATATCAGACTTTTTCTCAGAAATTTTTATTCTTTTTTGCAGCTCGTTAATCAATTCGCTGTCATATGTTTCTAATACTTTTTTAATTTCCAAGACTATGTTGAGTGAATGTTTCAGATTGATTAAATCTCTCGCATTGCCAAGTCCAACTGAACAACGGGATAATAATCTTTCAATATCACTTACCTCCTTTAAGTATTCACGAAGATCATTACGCATTCGTTGCTTCCTAAGTAACTCTGCAACTGATTCATGTCGCTTTTCGATCTCAGTCTTTTCCAATAAAGGTTTTTTCATCCAAGACCTCAGTAACCTTCCTCCCATAGCAGTTACCGTCTGATCTACGACAGAAAGTAGTGTACCACTTGTTTCATGTTCTCTGATGGTCGAAAAAAGTTCTAGATTAAGCATAGTAGACCGATCAAGTTGGAGATAATTTTTTGTACCATATGATGAAATCTTTTTAATGTGTTGCACTGGTGTTTTTTGTGTTTGTTGGAGATAACCGAGAAGTACAGCTGCTGATTGTTGTGCCATTTTTTTATCCTCGAGTGCAAATCCAGCCAGTGTCCCTACGGCAAAATGTTCTTTCAAAATTCTCTTCGCATTGCCGGCATACTCCTCCCAGTCAACAAATGGAAAAATATTGAGGTTATTTTCTCGCTTTAACAGCGTAAGAATTTCTGGATTATTATAATCTTTTTCAGATAAAATACATTCTTTCGGCTGAATTCGTGCAAATTCGTCTGCGACTACTTGAGCACTATTGTCAGTTATAATTTCAGTTGTTGAGAAATAACCGGTGGATATATCAGAGATTGCAAATGCAACGTTATTTATATTGAAAAGTAAACTGACAATGTAGTTATTTTCTTTTTTCTCCAGTGCTTTCTCATCCATCATCGTGCCCGGGGTCACTATGCGCACAACGTCACGCTCAACTAATCCTTTTTTGTTGGGTGGTGACAACTGTTCACAAATTGCAACTTTATAACCTGCTTTCACAAGTTTGGCAAGATAGGGATCAACTGCATGATATGGCACTCCAGCCATCGGAATCCGACCACCTTTTCCATTTGCCTTGCCGGTCAAGGTAATATTTAATACCCGTGCACCAATATGAGCATCCTCAAGAAACAACTCATAAAAATCTCCCATGCGATAAAAAAGTAAGCAATCCTGATAATTTTTCTTGATGCCGCTGTACTGCTTCATCATCGGTGTCGTAAAATCTTCTTGCATATGTGATGCTCTTACTATACTAGTTTTTTCCCAAAGATTCAAAGAATTTTTTTCACACTTGACTTCAAAGTTGCTATTACTTACGCTTAAATAGATGCCTAAAAAAATTGTCGGTAATAAACTTACAGATATAGTTGCTGAGGCACCTCCCGGTCCTTGGCGAAGAAATCCTCCCACAGCTCTCTTCGGAGCTCTTTTTATATCACTCTTTCTGCTTTTTCTATTGACACTTTTAACGACATTTGCAGTACATTTCTCTTCGCTGATACGCAGTGATTCAGGTTCATTACTTTTCGCTGGCGTGAATGCGTTGGCATTTATTATTTGGTTTATTGTCGGTACCTTTGTGTTAAGAGAATTAGGTTGGCAATCACCACCGCTTGCTCTTATAGCAATGCTCCTAGTTATTATTGCGGCTTCTTATAATATAACCGAGCTGGGCCAAACACTTGTTACCTACCCGGTGGGTGTGGGTATAGGTGTCTTTGTACTGCTTCTTTATTACTTTTTGAATAATCGTCGAAAGATAGTTTGGCTTGTACTTCCAATTCTATTAATACTGTTTGTCGGTTTTCAAATAAATCAACGTCTCTCTGAGAATAGTGACAAACAGACACAAGCCGCAAATAGTTTGGTGACAATTTTCCAGTTCCCAATTTATTTTACCGATGCTATACCAACAAAAAAATATTTAGTTCAACATTTCTTTTGGGATCCATCAAAACAAAATATTCGTTTTGTGACAGAAGATAATATCGCTATTAATGAAAATTTTGTAGCAGATCCTATGACATATCCACCTAGCAGATGTGGAATATCTGTATGTGTGGACCTGGGTAATTTCGGGCAAAACCATCATCTTTATACCGACAAGAACAACCCATATTTTGTTGAATACTACGTGATGTTTGAGAATACATTAATAAGAATTACCAGTAGTAAAACAAATCCGCTAACAAAGACTGAGGTAATTAGTTATTTGAATCAATTTAAACGAGTTACACCCCAACAATTGATGCAAACGTTTGATCATAATTACTTTTTATCTGATTCTTATTACTTTATTCCCAAGCAAGTTTATAATCAGGAGAGTGTTGATTATTCTGTAATAGGAGAAACAAATTTCTAAAAGACATGTTACAGGTGTGATGGAATCACCTTGTGCAAAAGACTATGAAGATATAACCAGAGTCTCTATTATAAATTTATGATAAGTCAATCAATTTACTTGTTTCCTGATACAAATTCCGCGGAAATTTCAGAAGTTGGAGGCAAGGGTTATTCTCTCATCCTTGGTAGTCAAGCAGGCTTACCCGTCCCGCCAGGATTTATTCTGTCAGTTTCATTCTTTACTCCTTGGTGGGAAGAATTGCAAAAAACAAAAACCTGGTCTGAATTTCTCAAAGCAAAACCAGAAGAATTAGAAAATATCTGTAAGCTACTTAAGCAGCAAGCCACACAACTCAATTTCACAAAAGATCAAGAGCAAGCAATCTCAAATGTACTGGCGAACTATGACCAAAAATCTGTCTTTGCTGTCCGGTCTTCTTCACCTGAAGAAGATTTAGAAGGTTCATCGTTTGCTGGTGGCTATGAAACAGTTCTTGGCGTGCCAAAATCTGAACTGAACAAAGCAATTAAAAAAGCATTTGCATCTTGCCTGGATTATCGCGTCGCTGTCTATAAACTAGCGAATAGATTTGACACGAAAAATCCTAAAATTGCAGTTATTATTCAGGAGCAAATTGCAAGCGAAATAGCCGGTGTCGGATTTTCGTTCAATCCTGTGACAAATAACTATGATGAAGCAGTTTTTAATGCTAACTGGGGACTTGGTGAAACTGTCGTCGCCGGCACAACCACAACCACACCTGACACGTATACGGTAAATAAAATAGATCTAAAAATTGTTAAGAAACAACTTGGTAAAAAAGAACAAGCAATTTATTTAACAAGTGGTGGTGGTACAAAGCAAAAAGAGGACATTGTGCATGATACCTTTACTCTTTCTGATAAACAAGTTGGAGAATTGACAACGTTAATCAAACAAGTCGAAGAACTCTACCAAAAACCAATTGATATCGAATGGGCTTATGAAAAAGAAAAACTTTTTCTCTTGCAAGCGCGTCCAATCACTACTTATATTCCCTTACCCAAATCTATGCTGACCGACCCATCTGAGAAGAAACGCCTTTATCTTGATGCTACCATCAGTATTCAAGGACTTTATCAGCCACTTTCAGTAACAGGTACTTCTTTTTTCGCGGTTGCAATGGGTGTTATTACGAAGACAGTGTTCATGCGGGATTTAACAAAAAATATCAATGAAGCCTTACCATGGATCGCACCAGGTCGTCTCTATCTCAACCTTTCTAATCTTCTAAACCTTGTTGGTAAAAAGAAGTTCGCTAACTTTGCAACTATCATGGATCCGCTGGCCGCAAAAACGATAGAAACCATCAATGAAAATGAATATAGTTCTTCGCAAAATAAAATGCTGTTACTCCCTTTTGGCATCGTACTAAAACTTCCGTATATTCTCAACAAGATTCGCCGGGCAAGAACAAATCCCGATCAAACTCACCAGATAACACAGCAACAAATGCAGAAATTTCGCGAGAAAGCGCAACAATTAGTCCATGAGGATATACCCCTGACGCTCTTAACGAAGAAACTGATGCAAACACTTATCAATGACGTTTTTTTACATACTGTTCCCCTTTTTATCATTGGCAAAAGAGCAATGGGGGGGGAATGAAAAAAATAGTTGGCAAAGATTTAGAAAATGAATTGGAACCTTTAGAAATTGCCTTGCCCAACAATGTCACGACAGAAATGGGATTAGTACTCTTCAGCATATCCAAGCTATTACCTGAAAAGATAAATCAGAAAGAATTGGAAGCAGGCATTAAGCATCAAACATTACCCCAAGCCTTTTTATCTGCCTGGCAGGAGTTCATGCATGACTATGGTTTTCGAGGACCGCAAGAGATAGATGTCGCCGCTCCTCGATATCAAGATGAGCCAGGACTTATTATAAATCTGCTATTGACAATGCATACATCAAAAGACAATCCTCAGGAAAATTTTGATGAGCGCCAACTGGAAAATGAAAAGATTTTTAAAAAAATCTATCAGGAAATGCAAAAAAGAAATGACTCGGAAGCAAAACGCTTCGCTTTTTACTATAAAATCCATCAAACATTCGCGGGTTACCGCGAAACACACAAATTATATTTAGTCTTTGTTACTGATTTGCTACGGCAAAAGATAGTTGGACAAGGGGAAGCATTCGTAAGCGAAAAACGCTTAGAATCAATTGATCAAGTGTTCTCTCTCACCCTAGAAGAACTTGACCAAGCCAAACATGACGCAACTTTCAATCTGCTTGGCCGAGTAAAAGTGAATCAACAAGAGATTGATCAACTTGCAAAGATTCCTAATCTCCCGACACTTATCGATTCACGAGGGCTTATTCTGAGACCTCCCAGTCGTGGGGGTGGCAAACACGAAGTGAAAGGCAACCCAATATCACGGGGAGTTTACCGTGGGCGTATCAAGGTACTTCATCAAGCAGATGAAAAACCACTTAAAAAAGGAGAAATTCTTGTCGCGCGGGCAACGGACCCAGGATGGACACCATTATTTGTTAATGCAGGCGCACTCATTTTGGAAATCGGTGGAACATTGCAACATGGAGCACTCGTTGCAAGAGAATACGGACTCCCCTGCGTTGCTGGAATAGAAAACGCAACCAATCTTTGGAAAGATGGAACATTGGTAGAAGTCGATGGAGCTGCGGGAATTATCAGAATGATAAAAGAAAATAAGTAAAGTTGTATTACTTAGATTTTTTAGAGGGTTTGTTTTCTAAAATCTTGTTAACATAGATAAACATTATAAAAAAGAAAACTCCCGTACCCAGGATATAATAGAAAGAAAACGCATCATGATTTAAATACGCATTATATATTCGCCATACGAGTATGATATAAAATATGAAGGCAAGAATATTTCTTAAGATAAAGTTATAAATCAGACGATTTTGCTTGTGCAATCCACCCACAAGTAAAAGAAACATTAATATAATAAATGGAAACATCAAAGCGGAAAAGAAGTAATAATAAAATGAAGCTTGTGAAGACATACCTCTTTTAAGGATAGTAAATATACCTAACTAAAGTCAAGAACGTGGGCTATTGAGAAGTCCCATATTTGGCTGCAAATTTATAACGTAATTCAGGTAAATTCATTAAGACGATTCTTAGGTGATTTAAATGTACTGCGAAAAGAATATAAGTTTGTACAAGCTTTTTTTCTATTTTCGAAAAGAGGTTCCCTTTCCCTTTAATACCATATGTTATCGAACCAACGACACCAATTTTGTAAAAGTCTTTTGATAATACAATTTTTTGGAGGGCCATTTTTTCTGAACCACACCAACGTAAAAAGGAATCATGAACCGCAACAATTCCACCATCCACAACATACTTGCTCCATAAATCAAAATCCTGTTCCGCATGTTCATAATCATGTAACCCATCAATAAAAAGTGCTCTAATTTTCTTGTTCCACTTCTTTGCTGCGTCTTCTGAAGTGGAAACAACAGGTAGAATTTTATCAGCAACCTTGGCAAATTTTATATTTTTTTTGAATGATGCAAATGTAGAAGCAAATGTTAATCCATCGCCCACATTGCCTTTATGTGGGTCAACTGCATATACCCTTCCCAAAGATTGCGCAAGACATATGGTTGATTTACCACAAAAACTGCCTATTTCAACAATCTCCCCTTTCCTTTTCTCTGTGCGTAAAACAATTGTTTCCAAAAATTGTGCTTCTTTAATCGTGAGCCAGCCGGGAATATTTGAAACAAATGTAATTATTTTACTATTCATATTTGATTACTTAATTCACATTATATCAAAATACAATGCTTATGCATTTCTCATATAATACGATTATCTAAATGCTGGAATTGACTTTTCTTGTTTAAGTAAGATAGCATAATTATGCAGAAACTGTGTAAGAATCACCCTCTCATATGTTGGGTACTCATCATTTTACACGTCTACTATCTTTTCGTGTTATGCTTAAATAAATGACTAGGATACTAATCAAAATCGCAAGTACCAAACTTATCTGTCCTGTTCCAAATCCGACACCGCTAAGATTTGTAGGTCGACCAATCCAATCTGCAAACGAAGCTCCCAGTGGTCTGGTAATAATATAAGCAAACCAAAATGTGAAGATTTCATTCATCCCAAATTTCCAGTAGGCAATTGCCGGTAATGCAAATAAAAGAGCAAATAAAATGCCAGAATCAAAATAGCCCAATTGCAATGTTGTCGCTGTCATATCTCCTGCAGCCGTTCCCAAAGCAAAAGTTGCCATCACAGTAGCCCAATAAAAGAATTCTCGACGATGTGTTGTGATACTGTGGATAGAAAGTGTTCCTTCAAATTTATACCAAGTAAAGAAAATAATAGCGAGCGCAATTGCAAAAAATATTGAAGAGACAAGATACGGGATACCCAATCCGATGTGCAGGACATCAGCAACCATTGTCCCGAAAATCGCAACCATCGCGACTGCTAGCCAATAAATCCATGTAATATATTTTTTTGCTCGAAATTGCAGAATTAAGGCAACAGCGAGAGCTATTGCTCCTAGGACAACTGCAATGACTGGATCTATTTTTCGAACAAGAAAATCAGATATAGTCTCTCCCATCCCTGTTGTCAGCAATTTAATAATCCAGAAATAGATTGTTACTTCAGGAACTTTACGCATGAGATGATTTCTTGCTTGCTGTATTGGTTTTGTTATTTCATTCATTTCACAGTGATATAAAAAGTGCTCCTGTTACCATTAAGACGATCCCAAAAATGATGTTCGGTGCTATTTTTTCACTTATTATAAGTCATGAGAGTATTAATGTTAAAATAAGACTTAATTTATCAATTGGAGCAATTTGAGACGTATTACCTATCCCCAAGCAAATAGCAAAATAATAATAGTTCTCATTGCCGTTGCTAATTATGAATCAACACCCTTCACACCGATTTTCGCTAAAATAGCCGTGAGAAAAGCAAAGAACGCTGATAATAAAACATAAATAATCCAAGACATATTATTTCTTTTTCAGTTTATGGTAAACGAACAATCCTATTGCGATTAATACTGTCGCAACGATAACTATTTGGAAATTGTGAAACACAGGTCCAAGCGTGTCCCATTTACTTCCTAAATAGTACCCAATATATGTTAACAATGCCGACCAAATAAGACAACCGAGAAGCGTATAGATAAAAAATCTCTTTATCCCCATTGCAAACATACCCGCTGCAAGAGAAATAAATGTGCGAACACCGGGCACTAATCGGGCAAGAAAAACAACGCTGCTCCCATATTTTGTAAACCAGTGTTTTGATTTGTCATAATCTTTTTCCGTAATGAGAATATATTTTCCATATTTATTAATAAAAGCCACTAATACTTTCTCTTCAAGGAAAAAACCAATGTAATATCCAAGCAACGACCCTACGACATTTCCTAAAGCGCCCATTACTATAACTATCGGTAATGATAACGTACCTTGACTTGCTAAGTAACCAGCAAATGGCATCGTAATTTCTGAGGGAATAGGAATGAGCATACTATCTAATGCCATGAGGATAAAGATGCCAAAGTAACCGATGGATTGGATGAAATGAATAATAAATGTAGATAAAGTTTCAAGCATAATTGTGAAAACTTAAGGAGAAAAAAAACTAACCGAGTGCCTCTTCATTATTAGCTACAGCATCTTTTTTGGTTACAGTCAAATATATGACAGTCACCAAAATAGTCAATAGGAAAATGACACTTGTAACAACTGTTCCTAAACCTAATCCTCCATCACTTTTTACTTGTGATAAATAGTCACCGATAGAAGCTCCGAGCGGTCTAGTCAAAATATATGCGATCCAAAATGCTAATACAGCATTTAATTTAAATCGAAGATGCGCAGTTGTAACAACTGCGATTAATGCGGCAAAAATAATTACCGAGACTAGATAGCCAAGTTTAAATTGTTCAGCAGTTAAATCACCCGCTGCTGTTCCCAAAGCAAACGTAAATAATACTGCTAACCAATAGAACCCCTCTCTTCGCATTTTATTTATGGTATGAATAGATAACGTCTTTTCAACTTTGTACCACAAGGCAAAGACAATAGCTAATATAATACTAAAAACAACAGTAGTCGTTGCAAGATTAATTCCTAATTTATCAGTTAAATTATCTGTAAGAAGCGTACCAAAGATACTAATTAAGACAACTGCTAACCAGTAGATGCTTGGGACATATCTCCGGAGTTTGAACTGGAAAAAAAGTGTGATAACAAGAAGGATACCCATCACGACAGTTGTACCATTGAGCCCGAAGTTGAGTGTTGTATTGAAAAAATCTGCTGCAGTCTCCCCTACAGTCGTGCATAAAATTTTAATAATCCAAAAATAGAGTGTTACTTCGGGGACTTTGTTCAGCATTCGTCTTCCAAATGATGAGTCTTCTTTTTTCATCTTCATTAATATTATAAATTTATGAATATGGGAATAACATGAGAAATAAATTCTCATATTGTTTTCATGTTTCTCCCATTATAATAGCAGTATGCAAATACTTATCGTGGAAGATGAAGAAAAAATAGCAAATTTTCTCAGGCGTGGTTTTACAGAAGAAAGTTATGTGGCTGATATTGCCGTGTCGGGAGTTGAAGCATTATACAAATTTGAAATTAACGCTTATGACTGCATAATTCTCGATCTTATGATACCCATAGGTGATGGACTGTCTGTTTGTCGGGCTATTCGCAAGAAAAATGCGTCTATTCCCATTCTTATTTTAACAGCTAAGGATGCTATTGAAGATAGAGTTACTGGGCTTGATGCAGGTGCTGATGACTATCTTACCAAGCCCTTTGCTTATACGGAACTTTCAGCACGATTAAGAGCGCTTATCCGTAGAGGTAAAAAAGCTGATCCGGTAATCTTACGCATCGATAATCTTATCCTTGATCCCGCAACCAGAATGGCACAACGAGATGATCAAATGATTGTTCTTACAACACGTGAATATGCACTTCTTGAATATTTGATGCGTCATCAAAATAATGTTATTACAAAAACAGAACTACTTGAACATGTATGGGACTATAATTACAACGGCCTTTCAAATATTGTTGAAACATACATCAAATACCTCCGTAAAAAAATTCAAGTTAAGAAAACTGATAAAGAATTAATCCACACAATGCGCGGATCAGGCTATATATTAAAAATACAATAACATGTTTCAAAGAGCACAAATAAAGTTAACGATATATTATTCAGTCCTCTTTATAGCTCTTTTTTGGGTGTTTAGCTCCGGGTTGTATATTTGGATGAATAACTCTTTTGGTGAAGGATATATTAGTCAAGTTCAGCATCGACATGGCGAAAATGATGCTGATATATTTAGTAAGAATGCGAAAGTTGTTACTATTGCAGGAGATGTTGCTCTGGATCAATTGCGAGACATACTTATTGCACTGAATCTCGGATTACTCTTTCTTATTCCAATTACTTCATGGTTTTTAGCAAAAAAAACACTTGCTCCCGTATTTGAAGCTCATGAGAGACAAAAACAATTTGTTTCTGATGCATCTCATGAAATGCGTACACCTCTTGCGATTATTGGTGGAGAAATTGATGTCACACTCAATAAAAAAAGACATGCAGATGATTACAGAAGAACCTTGTTAAGCACAAGGGAAGAGATAAATCGCTTATCAGCACTCGTGGAGAATCTTCTTTTTTTAGCAAAGAATGATCAAAACTCTCAGCCTTTGTCTTTTGAGAATGTTGATATTACGGATATTATCAACAGTATTACCCAAGCATTACAAACGAAAGCTAATCAAAAACATATTACTATTTCTTTACTCGTTAAAGAATTTATTAATTCCCATACTGTTAAAGGTCATCCTGTATTACTTCGGCAACTCTTTTATAATTTACTTGATAACGCGATTATCTATACGTCTGAACGCGGCAAGATTAAGATTACTATAACCGAGCGTAAGAATATGGTAGTTATTGCAATTCAAGATACAGGAATTGGTATAAATACTTCTGATATAAAAAAAATCATGAGACGCTTCTATCGGGTTGATGCTTCCCGATCGCAACCCAAAGGATATGGTCTTGGACTTGCCATTGTGAGAACAATTATTGCAAGACATAACGGAAAAATACTAATCGATTCAAAGGTAAAGCAGGGGTCTACTTTTACTATTATTCTCCCCAAAGCCTAAGATTCTTAATCTATTCCCACCTTCCTCTCATCTCTATTTCTCTAGAATTAATACAGAAAGGAGGTGATAAGTATGCAAGAAAAATTTAATAAGAAAATTGTCATCCCAGTCATTGCGTTAGCAATAGTAGGTATCGCAGGAGCAACATATACTATTTCTCATAGTGGACCCATTACTGCTCACGCTGCGTCGGTTACTACGACCCCGCAACAAGCTAGTCCTGATAAAGAAACGCAAGATGATGCGGTAAATCAGAATCAAGCAAAAGCTACAAATCAGACAGCTGATAGTGGTGAAAAAGAGCAACCTGATAAACAACGGGTAAAAGAAGGAGAGGATAATAATTAATCATCAATCTCTAAAGAGAGAAACGGGAGGAAAAACTCGTTTCTCTCTGGATGGGAGTAATTAAATATATATCAATTGATAATATATCGTTTTGCGATATAACAAATACATGGATTCTCATTTTATCCGCGTCATACGTCTTTGGATACCACTCGCAACTGGAATTTCAGCACTCGTCTTTTGTTGTCCAACACGATATCCGCATGAGCGCAAATGACCCACAGATCCAAATGGCTGAGGATTTGGCTGTTACACTCGATCATGATGGAAAAGCAACAATTTCAGGAAGCATTGATATCGCGCGAAGTCTTTCACCTTTCACTACTATCTACGATTCCAATGGACATATAATAAATTCAAACACGGTTTTGAACGGCCCCAAACCCACTCTGTCAAAAGGCGCTTTATCTGGCCACAAAGACTCCGATAGATTAGGTGAAAATCGAGTCACATGGCAACCTCAAAGTGGCGTTAGATTGCCCACCGTTATTGTTGCATTCAAGTAAGGTTTTGTGGCACAAGTTTGGCATCACTGCGTTTCAGGTATCGTTCAGGGAAACATAATCTGCAAGGATGCCTAAATCCACATATAATACAAAAAAAGCCCCTTGCGGAGCTTTTTGAGTAAATTAGCTAAGCGACTAAGCGCGTGCTACATTTTTTGCGCTTGGACCTCGATCGCCATTGACGATTTCAAAGGTAACAGTGTCACCTACTTGAATTTCATCAAAGGTAATTCCCTGCAAATCATTGGAATGAAAAAAAAGATCCTTAGATTCGCCTTCGCGACTAATGAACCCAAATCCCTTGTCCAGCTTTGTTTTGATTGTTCCTTTCATAGATTACTTCTCCTTTCTTATCTTTGATTATATCAGAAATTTTGAAATAGGGAAATTATTAGAAATTTTATAGTCCATTGGGTGTATACTAGCTCCATGAGAAATCCAGTGTGGGACAGTAAAACTTCCAATAATTTTGATACTGACTTTGATTGTTACATTGCTGAAGCTCTGTTGGCTGAAGGCCATTCTTTTGGGACGCTTGATGAAACAATGAAACGGTATAGCGCTACCACAGTTGTGGAGCTTGCCCAGAAACAGAAAGAAAAACTTGAGACATATCCGAAGCTAAAATCTCTTTTCTATGATATCGAAATGCCCCTCTCGAAGGTACTCTGGCAAATGGAACAACGAGGGATTTTGCTCGATACGAATCATTTGTCGCAAGTTGGTAAAAATATAGATCAACTGATAAGCGAAGTTGAAGGAAAGATAATTGCAGAAATAGGCAGCGATATTAGTATTAATTCTCCGATACAACTAGGTACTTTTTTGGCTGAAAAAATGGGTATTCCACTGGGAAGAACAAAAACTGGAAGATATGCTACAAACGAAGGAGAACTTTCACGGTTTGTGCAGGAGTTTCCTATTATTGCCAATCTTTTAACATACCGCGAGTTAACCAAACTACGCTCGACATATGTTGAAAGCCTTATTCAAAAAGTGGATGAAGAAAGTAGAATCCATACAACATATAACCAAGTACTCGTGAATACCGGACGCATTGCTTCTTCAAATCCAAATTTGCAAAACATTCCTGTTTCATCCGAGATCGGACTTGAGATCAAATCATGCTTTATCGCTTCCCCGGATCATATACTTGTTTCTTTTGATTATTCGCAACAAGAGCTTCGAATTCTCGCACATCTTGCGCAGGAAAAAGAATTGATTAAAGCTTTTGAAAATGATCAGGATGTGCATAGCTTGACGGCTAGCCGATTATTTGACGTTGCATATGACCAAGTATCACCACAACAACGAACAGTCGGTAAAACCATCAATTTTGGTATTATCTACGGCATGAGCAGCTATGGACTGAGTGCTGGTCTTCATATTCCTCAAGAGGATGCAGAACAATTCATACAGCAATTTTATGCTTCCTATCCATATATAAAAACCTATTATGATATGTACCTCAAAAACGCTCGAATTCATGGATTTGTGGAGACGTTGCTTGGACGTAGACGGTATGTCTTTGAGGATCCAAGGCGGAAATTTATTGATAACAGTATGCGACGGATTCTCATGAATTATCCAATACAAGGAACAGCCGCGGATCTGATGCGCCGATCCATGGTAGATATTGATCAAAAAATCCTCACACAATTTCTAGACATTTCGCTGCTCTTAACAATTCATGATGATTTAGTGTTTGAGATACCTGATACTGACAAAGAGAAGCTCTATGAAATTATCACAGCAATAAAGGATGTCTTATGTTCAGTGTACCCTCTTTCCGTACCACTTGAAGTGGATGTAAAAATTGGCAAACAATGGGGAGCCTTGGAGAAATTTAAAGCTTCTGAATAATATATTTTTTGCTCAGACCTCTGAACGTATATTATAGGTTTATTTAGTAATTACTATGAGGCTATAAAAGTTATTAAAGCTTTAGGTCTTTGAGAAATTGTCTGAACTCTCCATTTAAATCCTTATGTTGTAAAGCTAATTCAACGGTAGTTTTCATATACTCCAGCTTGTTGCCGGTATCATAATATTTTCCATTTTCGATTTCACATGCATAGACTGGATAGCCTGTTTTGATAAGCGCATCAATTGCTTCAGGTAAATAGATTTCTCCACCTTTTCCTGGTTTTTGATTGCGTAAGATTTCAAAAATTTCAGGCGGGAGAATATATGCACCATGGGTTGCAAGATTTGATGGCGCTGTCCCAAGTTCTGGTTTTTCAACAATTTTTTTAATTTTGAAAACATTACCGTCTACTTTCTCGACATCAGCGATTCCGTAGCGCACTAAATCTGCTTCCCTATTAATTCTTACGGCTGAAATAACTGCTCCACCATATTTTTCATATACTTTTATCATTTGAGCAAGTCTTGGAGGCGTACTATAAATGAACTCATCGCCCCACATAACTGCAAAAGGTTCTTTTTCGATAACTGGCTCCGCAGATAATACAGGTGTGCCATTGCCATACATGCCTTGCTGACGGATATAGATAAAATTGGCCAATGCTGAAAGCTTTCGGGTTTCTTCAAGGAGTTTGTCTTTCCCTCCTGCAACAAGATTTTGAATAAGGTCTGCATTCGGACTGTCGAAATGATCTTCTATCGCTCTTTTGAGAGCACCTGTCACGATAATAACATCCTCAATCCCTGATGCTATTGCCTCTTCAACAACATATTGTATAACTGGTTTGTCAACGATGGGCAGCATCTCCTTTGGCATTGCTTTTGTTTGTGGCAAAAATCTGGTGCCGAAACCAGCAGCGGGTATGACAACTTTTCTAATCTTTTTGTTATTCATGTTTGGATTATATTATAGGTTCTTTTAAATGTCAAGTAGCAATCTCTATAGGTCTATAGTATCAGAATTTGAGAATCATGATAGTATTTCGTATTTCTTCAAGCGATAATAACGCGACATATGCTATAAGTATACTATTATATATGTTATAGATGTGTATTTAATAAGGCTTATATTATTAGTAGTTACATATTTATACAAAAAAATAAAGTAATAAAATTATATATATTTCGGGTTAATTCAGAAACACTTTGTATTAACATATAGCAATTGTGGTAAGAAATATTTCTAGGACCAGTAAATTTAATATATATTGCCTCTTGACATAAGCGTCTTATAATAATATACTCTGTTCATGTTTTATCGAACTATTAAAAGTATAATATTTTATATCTGCTCTGCAGTTATTATTATTTCTTTATCTCACCATTTTGTCGGGGCTGCTCATGCTTCCCAACGATCCTTATTAGTACCGAATGAAGATATTACGATTAAAAACATAAATCAAACATCGACTAAGCTATCTCTTGTATCGCAAGTGCCTAATATGAAATATTTTGCTTATGTATCTGCTAAGGAATATTACCATGATGACACGTTTCCGAAAAAGACACTCTCATTTATTTATTTTCTATCGGGCATGTTTTTTCTCTTCAGTGTCATCAGTCACACTACCGAGTATATAAAACTGTTTTTTTCATCTCTCAATAGAAGTATATATAAATTTTTCAATGCTTCTCTCAACCAAGGAAAAAGTAGATTTACTAAATTTATAGACACTGTATCAGAAGGAGGAATATCATGAAACGGTTAGGCATTATTTTTCTTATTATAAGTATTGCTCTTTTAGCATTTACTTTTTACAGGACGAGTTCTCATTATAATCAAACAGAACAATTTTCAGGATATACAACCTTAACCTCATCATGGGAAAAGTATAAAGAAAAATTTATTAATTCTGATGGACGAGTAATTGATTATTCACAAAACAGTATCACAACCTCAGAAGGGCAAAGTTATGCATTATTACGTGCAGTTTGGTCAGATGACAAACAGACGTTTGATAAAGTATGGAACTGGACAAAAGCTGATATGAAAAGACCTGACGATTCCCTCCTCACTTGGAGATGGGGAAAACGGGGCGATGGGACTTATGGTGCTTTAGAAAATGGTGGAGATAACTCAGCCTCTGATGCTGATACTGATATCGCGCTTGCTTTAGTCTTTGCGGCAAACCGCTGGAATGAAAAATCATATCTTGTTCAGGCAAAAATGATTATTCATGATATATGGAAAAAGGAAACAGCGACTGCCTATGGTAAACGATATCTTGTTGCAGGAAATTGGGCAAGCGATCAGCAACGAATTATTGTTAATCCATCATACTTCGCTCCTTATGCGTGGAAAATCTTTGCAAAGGTTGATAATAATGATTGGAACAGTCTCGTTTCACCCGCATATACACTATTAGATACATCAAGCAAGAATAAACTTGATGCGGATCATGCAGTAGGTTTGGCGCCAGATTGGGTAGCGATCGATAAAAAAACCGGCGAACTCAGTGCAACTAATTTACAAAATTTAACGACAAATTATTCCTATGATGCAGTACGAATACCCTGGCGGATCTCACTTGATTATATATGGAATAAAGATCCACGAGCAAAGGCATATCTGGATTCACTGTCTATTATCGATAAGTTATATAAAAAAGACGGCAAATTGTACGCGGCTTATACACATAACGGTACGCCTGTGCAAACATATGAAAGCCCTACAGCATATGGAGCAGGAATGGGCTATTTTATTGTTGAAAAGCCGGAAGTTGCAAAAGAAATTTATCAAGATAAAATCTTAAAATTGTACTCGAATGATCAAAACACGTTTCGGGATGATATAGGCTACTATGAACAAAATTGGTTGTGGTTTGGTGCTGCTTTATATAACAACCAAATTATTCCATACAGTAAATAATTTTATGAAAACAAAACTAACAAAAAAAATATACTCAGGCAACGTCAATAAAATGTTGCTCATTCTCAACAGTATTATGGCGCTTATTTACATATCTTGGTGGTTCTTACCAGGACATATAGGAAACCCATACTTATATACTTTACTCTGGTTTGGAGAAATCTATCATATTTTTATGGCAATGACTTTTTGGATGACAGTATGGCCAAGACATAAACAAACCAACAGGAGACTTATGCAAACAGAAGCATTTTTCCCATCCGTTGATATCTATATAACCGTCGCTGGAGAACCTCTGGATGTTATTGAAGAGACAGTAACTGCGGCAAAAAATATCACTTATAAAGAAAAAAATATCTATATTTTAAATGACAATTTCGTCACAAATAATGAAAACTGGAAAGACGTTGAGGTACTAGCCAAAAAATTGCAGGTGCATTGTATTACCCGCACCATTCCGGGTGGGGCAAAAGCCGGTAATATTAATAATGCCCTGCGTACTACCAACTCGGAATTTGTTGCTGTTTTTGATGCTGATATGAAACCATATCCTGAGTTTTTAGCAAAAACTATACCTTATTTTACTGATCCCAAAGTAGGATTTGTACAAACTCCTCAGTATTACATGAACCATACAAAAAATGAAGTATCACAAGGCGCGTGGGATCAACAATCACTTTTCTTTGGACCTATTATGCAAGGAAAAGATACATGGAATGCAGCATTTATCTGTGGAACAAATGTGGCCATTCGCCGCACTGCGCTTTTGGAAGTTGGGGGTATGTGTGAAGACAATATTGCTGAAGATTTCTTAACGTCGTTATCTCTGCATGAAAAGGGTTGGACCTCTCATTATATTCGGGATATTTTATCAGAAGGTCTCGCACCGGAGGATATGCTGTCCTATTATAAGCAACAACTGCGTTGGGCAAGGGGATCTCTTGAGGTACTTTTTGGATCAAACCCTTTATTTAAAAAGAATTTATCATGGGAACAAAAGGTACAATATATTTCCTCTGGTATGTTTTATCTTAATGGACTTGTTGTACTTATCGATATTATGATGCCACTTTTCTACCTCTTTTTTGGATTTGAACCTGTTTCGACAACCACTATGTCATTTGCTATATTCTTCATTCCGTTTATGTTCTTAAATCTGTATACACTTTATATTGCATCAGGTAAAGACGTTACCTATAAGGCTATTTCTTTTTCTCAATCAAGCTGGACATTACAAATCGCCGCACTTATTTCAGTCTTACTTAAACGAAAAACTAAGTTTCACGTAACACCCAAACAGGCGCAAGAAGGAAATTTCCTTTTTCTTGCTTATCCACATCTAGCCTATATTTGCTTATCAATAATTGCGACAACATTTGGCATTTATACCTATGGATTTTCTTCATCGGTGAGTACCAATGTTGCCTGGATATTTTTCAATATATTATTATTTATTCCTTTCATAAAAGCCACATATAACTGGAATAAGCTCATTCAGTATACACTCCTGAAAAGTCCAAAATTCCTTTTTCAGAAAAAAACACTAACATTATGAAATTTTTTAAAAAACAGCACATATCTTTTACTCATATACTTTTCGTACTCGGAATAGTGATAATTATAGCGCTAAGCGCTATTACACTCTTCACGCAATCAATCCGTCTTGATGAGTCACAATCTGTTTGGTTATCACTCAAATCATTCGATGAAATTTTAAAGCTCACTGCAGAAGATGTCCATGTTCCTTTATATGGAGTGCTTTTGCATTATTGGATGCAGATTTTGGGTACAGACATTGTTTCAGTGCGTTCTCTTTCATTTATATTTTATATTTTAACTATCCCGGTACTCTTCATATTATCCAAAGAAGCGGTAAATAGACAAGTCGCTTATGTAACCACATTTTTCTTTGCGTTATCCCCTTTTATTCTTTGGTATAGTTTTGAAGCACGAATGTATTCTCTCTTCACTTTAGTTACCTGTATGGCACATCTGTACTTCATGCGTATGGTTCGCTCCAAGGGTCAAGATGGGAAAATAGGATACTATATAAGTCTCGCAATTGGAATCTATACACATTATTTCTTCCTGCTTGTTATCCTTTTGCAGGCAATCTATGCTTTGACGCTTATTATTCAGAGAATTATGCATGAAATGAAAGAGTCAACATCTCTGACTTTGCAGAAATTAATTAATTTTTCTTCGATAAAACCACATACCGCTTTTAAAAAATTCTCCATGTTCCAATATATTAAAAATGGCTTTGTATATTATAAAACATTTATTTTGTCATATCTCCTGATTGTCGTTGGCGCGCTTATATTATTCACTCCGTGGGCGTACTATGTTATAAGCCTTGGTTCTGCATCCAATACCCAGCCACTTATTCCCCCTCCATCAACATTTAATTTATTGCAAACATTTGTCTTAATCATGTTTGGGTTTCAAAATGAACAAATCCAGTCAATCCTTGTTTCACTTTGGCCAATATCGATTATTTTGCTTTTTATCATCTTTACAAAACGCAAGAAAGTAAGCTTTAGTAATGCTGAATATTATGCTCTCGCAACATTTTTACCAGTTGCTCTTGTCTTCATGCTTTCGTATATCAAACCGATCTTTTTATCCCGATACTTAATCTTTGTCTCTCCAAGCCTATTTTTGCTGCTCTCCTGGACACTCGTCAGTTTCTCGAAAAAAATACGTTTTGTTTCAATTTTTGGATATACGGTTATCAGTATTTTGCTACTCTATCTGCAAATTTCCTCATCCCAAACAACAGTAAAAGAAGATTATTCAGGAGTAAGTAAATATTTGGCCGCAAAGACAACACCGTCTGACGTTATAGGCGTTAGTTCGCCATTTACAGTCTATCCAATTGAGTACTCGTACAACGGCCATGCTCGCATTGATACTATCCCGCAGTGGAATAGATTTAAACAAGGAGATACGATACCTGCTTTCTCTCAAGGGGCATTTATCAATCAGATACAAACCTATCAAAAACAATATGATCAAATCTACGTTGTCTTGTCATATGACCAAGGATATGAGCACACAATCCGTACGTATCTCGATTCGCACTATTCATTGACATCATCAAAAACATTTGCAAATGGCATTATTGTAAGGTCATATAAGATTAACTATGATCCGAAAATTACGCTTACTTACCATGAATAATACTACATCCCTTTCATTAATAATTCCAACACTTAATGAATCAGGCAATATTTTACCTTTGGTAAAACGTATTAATAATGCATTAAAAGAGAATCATACATTGTATGAAATAATCTTTATTGATGATAAATCTACTGACGGGACACAGGCAATTATACATTCACTGACAAGATTGTATCCGATAAAACTATTTACAAAACAACTGCGTCCGGGAAAAGCACAATCTTTAATTGAAGGATTAGAGAGAGCAAAATATGATTTTCTCTGTTATATTGACGCTGATCTCCAATATCCTCCTGAAGTAATACCGAACATGATTGATAAAATACTACAAGGAGCGGATATTGTTGTCGCAAATAGAATTGACCAGCAAACATCTTTTTTGCGACAGCTGACAAGCAAAACGTTTATGTATGTTTTCGGACGATTGCTTCATGGACTCAACTGTGATGTGCAATCAGGGTTAAAAGTCTTTAGAAAAGAAGTATTTGAAGCTATTGAAATTCAACCATCACCTTGGACATTTGATTTAGAATTCCTTGTGAAAGCAAGATCTTTGGGATATACCATTGCATCTGTTCCGATCATTTTCAAAACAAGAACTATTGGAGAAACGAAAATACATCTTATCGAGGCCACGTATGAAATAGGTTACAATGCCATAAAATTGAAAATAATACTTCTTAAGCTGTCCCTCCAAAATATCGTGAAACGAGGTTGGTTTTTTGATCTCGATAGCTAATTATAGAGATACTATAACGCACTCTGGTAAGTACCCCTTTCTGTGGAATTTGTTTCTCAAGACGCATTAGTTCTCTCCGTTGCTCTGGGGTTAAATGGACAGTTGGCATACAGGGAATATGACGAGGCTACAAAGATTTGTCAAAGTCACCCGATATTCTATTTACGATGTGTATATTCATTACACTCCCGATGAAGAAATAAATCACTCTGATACAAAACACTATGAGAACTATTTGAGCGAAGAAGGTGAACGATCGGATATAAAAGCTATCGTTTTACTGCCTAGATAATGGGTCCACTTTATATTAAACATTGGACTTTTAGCCTTACTATCTGATATACTTTCGTTTATAAACTCATGCTTTCTGAACAAGGAAAACCTTTAAGTGAATTTATTAGCAAGGCAAGCACATTACAAAAATTATCTAAGCTGCTCAAAAAATCCTCAATAGAAAAATTATTTGTTTTTACACACCGTGAATGGATACTACAATCTCAGGAAGTGATTGACACAATTAAAAAAATATTTACTGAAGAAACAATAATTATCAGGAGTTCAGCATTAAGCGAGGATACTATCAATACGTCAAATGCAGGCTCATTCACGAGCGTATTGCATATTGATAGCAAAGATGCTGATAGTATAAAAATTGCAATAAACGATATACTAGCTTCATATAGAAAAAAAGGGGCTGAAAATTTTGATAATCCTATACTTGTACAGTCGCAGACGTTGAATGTAGAAATGAGTGGAACCATACTTACAAGAGATTATAATGGTGCACCATATTATGTGATAAATTATTCTGAAGATGATACGACCTCAGTTACGAGTGGGCAGCATAGTAAATGTGTTAAAATACTAAAGTCTGAAAATGTTATTATACCTAACGAATTTTCCAGATTGATTGAAGCTATTAAGGAAATAGAAGGTATGGCTTCTGGGAGAATGCCCTTAGATATTGAATTTGGAATAAAACATACGGGAGATATTATTACTTTTCAAGTGCGACCTTTAGTAGCTTCAGCAAAAACTTCAATAAAAGATAGCACAATTTTTGCAAGAATTAATAATCTCAAGCATAAATTTATTGCACTCTCTAAAAGGCGAAAACATTTAGCAGGTGAGATTACCTATTTTGGGGATATGCCAGATTGGAATCCTGCTGAAATTATTGGCAACTCTCCTCATATACTTGCAGCATCTCTTTATGATGAAATTATAACTAATAGAGTATGGCATGAAGCAAGGACGAGCCAGGGATATATAGATGTTAACCCTGCAAAACTTGTTTTGCAATTTGGTAACAAACCGTATGTGGATGTAAGAAGTACTTTTAATTCATTTGTACCAGCTAGTATACCTAAGCAGTTACGCGAGAAAATGCTAAGATTTTACCTTAATAAACTAAAGGTAAATCCTCAGTTACAAGATAAGGTGGAATTTGAAATATTATTCACATGTTATGACATTTCATTTAATAAGCGTTCAAAAGAATTGCAAAAAGCAGGTTTTTCTGAAAAAGAGATCAAAACGATAAAGGCTGCATTACTCGATTTAACAAATAATTTGCTTACCTCAAATACCATTACGAGAGACCTACAGGCAAATGAAGAATTGGATAAATATAGAAAAAGTCTTTCTTATTTGCCAAAAGATTCTCCTCCTCAACAACATATCGATAGGGCGATAGATCTTTTGCGCATCTGTAAAGAGAAAGGAACATTGCAATTCTCACGACTTGCAAGATTAGCATTTACAGGAAAAACGATACTCAAAAGTTTAGAAGGTGAAGGGTTAATTGATAGTAAGACTTATTATTTTTTTCTTGAATCTATTAATACAGTAGCATCACAATTTGCTATAGATTTAACCCGGTTTTACCAAGGCAAGCTACATAAGAACACATTCATGGGGAAATATGGTCATTTGAGACCAGGGACATATGATATAACGGTGCCAAGATACGATATGTCCGATGATTACTTTTCATCTTCAGATGAAAAAGAGAATACTCAAACAATAAAAAAACAAGAGTTCGTGTTGGAGCCAAGCATATATCGCCAGGTTTCAAAAATATTAAAAGAACATCAATTAACGGTAAATGCACAAGAATTATTCGAGTTTATACACAAGGCAATAGAAGCAAGAGAATACTCAAAATTTTTATTTTCACGATGCTTAAGCGAAGCAATTGAATCTATAGCTCATGCGGGAGCCTCATTAGGATTTTCGCGAGATGATTTAGCAAATTTAGACACAGATGCAATTAAGGCTGTCACTGGGAAAGATTCAGAATATATTATAAAACATTGGAATAATTGTATTCGTCAAAATAAATTGAAATACGAGTTAAATTCTTTCTTATCTTTGCCTCCTGTAATTTTCTCAGAGAGTGATTTTGAGATTATTTCTTATTACGAATCAAGGCCAAATTATATAACCAATAAAAAAATTCAGGGCAAAATTATCCTATTGGATGAGGGTAATCAAGATGAAATCACTGGTAAAATTGTAGTTTTAGAATCAGCTGACCCGGGTCACGATTGGATCTTCACAAAGAATCCTATGGCATTAATTACGAAATATGGAGGCCCTGCTTCCCATATGGCAATTCGATGTGCTGAGCTTGGATTGCCGGCAATTATAGGTGCAGGTGAAATGCTATATGATATTTTTCTCAATACCAGGAGCGTTGCTCTTGATTGTGAAAATGGAAGAGTTGAACCAAAAGGAAAATTACATTAAGATGCTCATCGCAATTACACAAAGACGAAGTAACGAACATGAAGGTTCAGACGTGTTAGAAGCGTCATATAATAATTATTATAGCCAAATGGGTGTTACTTTAATTCCAATACCAAATAATCCACAGCTTGTTCAACAGTACTTCGATCGATTAAATATGACTGGCATAATTTTAAGTGGGGGTGGGATTATTTATCCTCCTCTCTATAACGGAAAAATAAATAGTTCAGATGAGTATTTTCCAGAGAGAGACAGTACAGAAAAAGCTCTCCTTGATTATGCTATAAATAAAGATATACCAATATTAGGAATATGTAGAGGAATGCAACGAATTAATGTATATTTTGGAGGTAGTATAATACAAAGCTTAACAAACGAGTTCCATGGTGCCTTAAATCATAAAGAGACAAGACATCCAATAAAATTAATTGATAACTCTATTATAAAGAACTATCAAGACGATATCGCTGAAGTTAATTCTCATCATGCTTCAGGATTTGACAAGTTACATCTATCTTCACAGCTTATTCCTTTTGCTCAAGCTGAAGATCAAACAATTGAGGCATTTTATCATCCAAAATATGCAATAGCCGGGATTATGTGGCATCCCGAGAGAGAGCATGTGCAGCTAAAATTAAATACAACATTAATTACTATGTTCCTTTCTAGAAAACTATATTGGAAAAAAACTATAAAATAAAAATGTTTGATAAATCATTAAATCTTAAACATGGAGAAGAGTCAGTGATTGTATTGGTAGGTCCGATTGCAGCAGGAAAAGGTACTACTGCAGTGTTGTTGATACAACTTGGATATGTACCTTTTAATTATGGAGATATAATCTGTATCGAAAGAACGGCAAGAAAATTAAAAGAAGAAAGAAAAAATAGTAATGCGGTTGGTGCTGAATTGCGTTTTAAATTCGGAAATGATATCATCGCAAAACGAATTGCTGAGGATATTAAAGAGCACAGAAGTAAAATTTCAACAGATAAAATCTTAATAGATGGACTCAGACACCCCACAGAAGTTCTATGGTTGAAAGAGCATCTAGGTGCACGAGTAATTGGAATTACTGCATCACAAGAGGTTCGCTACCAACGTACAATAAAACGTAATCGCGTGGTTGATCCAAAATCTTCTAAAGAGTTTGAAGAAGTAGATATTGAAGATAGAGGTGTCAACGCAGGAGGATATGAAAATCAAAGTGATGCATGTTTGCTTATTGCAGATGTAGTTATTGAAAATAATGGTGAAGATATTGAGGAATACAAAAATAAATTTTATGAAACACTGGCAAATCTAAACGCTTAAATAAATCACATTAATTTATATGAAAATTGTTTTAATTCGTCATTCAAAAACAGAGAGAAATCCAAAGATTCCGATATTGCAATGGGGGCTCTCGGAGGATGGAATTGCGCTAGCAAAAAAACTTAGCCAGAAAGAGATTATTAAAAAAGTAGATGTTTTATATAGTAGTTTTCAGACAAAGGCATTAGAAACCTCTGTATTAATTGCTAAACCCAATGCAGTTCCCATTAAAGCTGATGATAGTCTTACTGAAGTAACCTCATTTACTGGTCCATTTGAAAAGGACTTCGATAAATATACAAAAAATGTCCATGATTATTACCTAGGAACCATAAAGAGAATTAGCGGTGGAGAAACGCAGAAAGAAGCATTGAAACGATTCAACGCAGTATTAGAATCTATTGCGAAAAAAGAAGTAGGAAAAGAGTATGTGGGTATAGTTACTCATGGAAATATATTGACTCTTTTTTCGTCGCAATTTCGGCATGTTGATTGTTTTGCTCTTCACACACAGATTAAACAGCCTGATGTCGCATTATTCGATTGGGAGAAAAAAAAGTTTATATCATTCTTTGGAGAACTGTAATCTATGATATATGGGTATTGAACAAAGATTACTAGTTACAAGTACGTTATTACCACCGAATCTAGAAGCACGTAGATTGGGGACACCAGTTGCTTTATATTCAGTAAAAGGTGATCCTCGCAGACCTCCTGAAGGTACTCCAAATTATAAAACGATTAGAAAAGAACGCGGAGAATTGGATGCTGTAAGGATGTCAATGCTTAATGCATATGATATACATGGCGAGTGTAATGTGCCAGGCAGATTAGCTTTGATTCGTAAGATGACACCTCATGGGATAAACGAAATGACAGTAATGGCTCAGGAAGGTTATAATGATAGGCCGATAGATAATATAATAGGTTTCCCCCCAGAGATTAGACAATCTTTTTATCGTGTCGGTACATCTTTTGCCAACTTTTCTGAGGAGCGCAATCTTTATCCAGTAGTATCATACACATATGATCCTCGTACAAATGATCGTAAAACAGCTCAAAGTGTAAAAATCTTTCATTTACAGTTAACAGCCCGTGCTCCTGAAGAATTGCATCAAATGCAGGAAATCGTACATCCCTTAGGTGAAGAAATCAACAACATCCAGAGAAGACAACTAGTAGATGAATCATCGATTGCTTACTCTCTTGCACTAACTGATTATTTCCACACCAATCCGCTAGTTTCAATGTCTCCAGTTGCGCCCTTTACTGAAGATAATTGTTCGAATATTCGTTTTCGAGTAGGAACTTCATGGGAAGATATGTTAAATCCACAATTTGACCAAGATCTCCAAACACTTCATAATGCGATGAATCAACTCTACCATGAGTTTGAAACTGCAGCTATGTCCGGTGAATCAGGTGATTGGCAAAGACCGCGACTTTCTCAAGAGGATGCAAACACACACTTAGATACACTTTCTTGGATGCAGGTACATACAAGAGAAACATTGAAGCATTTTATTTTAGGCTTAAAACAAAAACATCTTCAACGGACAGAACAATTAAAAGCTAGAGGTTTGACATCGCACGTATATCCTCTGGACGGTTTTTGTTATGGTGCAACTATGACTCGAAGCAATAATGGTGAAATAATGCTTTCAATTAGACCACAAACGTTTGCGGAAACAGGAAGCACGGGCCTGCAATATATAGATCCTGTAGGAGCGCATGTAAAAATAGGAAGAGATACCGGCATGTATGACGAAACGGAGCTAAAAGACAAAAGACGATTTGAAAAAGACTGCACATCATATATTATACAAAATGTTTAAATGTAGTATGGGTTGCCCATATTCTAGGAACGAATGCCATCCCTTAATGATTGAGATACTCATCAAAGACTTATTGAGAAGTTTTGAAACCAAAATGTTTTCTGGATCTATTGTTTACCCCCCACTCAGTATCTCTGAGTTCTTCGTCAGGTATGGAAGCAAAGTCTGTTCCTTTTGGAAAGTAGAATTTGATCCAGAGATTCCTGTTTTCATTCCTTCCTCGTTGACACTCCTTTATGTGGTATCTGTTTCTCAAGGTGCATTAGTTCTCTCCGTTGCTCTGGGGGTAAATTGCCAGCTGACATACAGGGAATATGACGAGGGAACAAAGATTTGTCAAAGTCATGCGATATTCTTTTTACGATGTGAATGGATACTAAACGGCAATAAGGGATTGAATCTTTGTATTGCCGAAAATGTAAAGACCTTTCATTGCACGAGTTAGAGCTACATAGATAAGATCCCGGTTCACCTTGCGTCTTTCATTATTTATGGCTTCATTTATTGTTTCATTCTTGTAAAACTCTGAATTCATTCCAACTAAAAGTACTACTTCAAATTCTACACCTTGAGCTTCATTTATTGTCATAATTTTTATATTCTTATTACTCCTAAATATTTTTTTATACTCCTCAAGATATTCTTCCGTTTTGGATAATAAACCAATAGAATTATTTGCATATTTAGCAATCAACTTTTTGACATACCTAATCTCCTCAGGTTTTTTAGATATTATTTTTTCTTCAACTTGCTCGCCTTTTTTACTATTTGGTGGAATTTCTATCTTATATCCTACTCTTCGTATGTATTCTAATATCTGCTTTGTATTGCGATAAACTTTTTGGAGTACTACTTTGCGTTCTGACGCAAATTGCTCATCTACTTCAGACCAATCTTTTATTGTCCAAAGCATAGTTTGTTGTACTAAGTCTCCGACGTAAATCATTGCATTGGTTTTGGGATTTATACAAGATTTAATTAATTGTATTTGTTCACCTAAATAGTTTTCTGCCTCGTCAAGGACAATTAAAGAATATTGAACTGGCTGAATAAATTTCTTTTTAATGTACTTCCTTGTACTTTTTTGTTGCACAAATTTTTCATTCCGTTGATTGAATCCATTGTTTCTACTATAGTGAATTTTCATTAGCACTGTTAAATCGAATCGATCGAGCAATCTATCCTTTAACTGTCTTTTTAATAAACGCATTTGTTCATTAGAAAATATTTTTTCGTATGCATTTACCAGAAGAGAGTCTATACTTTTTCCTTTATGATGTTTTAAAAATGTTAATGCTTTTTTCTTAGCATATTCATAGGCATCTTTATCTCTTTCATCAATTCCATATCTTCGAACAAACTTCATATCTGATAGGTCGAGTATTTTCATTGCCCATTCATCAAAAGATACAATCTTTACTGAATTTATCCCCAATTGAGGTAGAAGCCCGCTAAAGTAATGCTTAGTGGATGCATCTTGGACAAATACAATTATTTCGTGTGGTTTGAATATGCTTTGTGTTTGGGGTGATTGCAGTAAGTATGCAACTCTATGTAAAGACAGTGTTGTTTTTCCTGATCCAGCAGCTCCAGATACCAAGAAAGAACCATAATAGTTTGAACGGATAATCTTATCTTGAGCTTTTTCCATTTGTTCTACAATCTCAGGTAGGACAAATCCAGTTTTTTGTTCTGAAAAATACTCTTGATAAACTAAATCTCGTGGATAATCTATTCCTTCTGTAGACATAAAAAGAATCCTTTGGTCAACTATCATAAACTGGTCTTTTCTCAAAAGTGTACCACCCATTTCATCCCCATCGGATCGTAGATAAGAAAATCTGCCTGGAGATTCAAAACGCATAACAGAAGCCGGAGCGACCCATGAATATACCATTCAGAAATTGATTATCGGTATTTAAGCAGTAAGTTTCACCAAATGTAAATCAGTACCAATAAACTGTCTGAGCCGCGTTTCATACTGATTAAAGTTATCAAAGAATTGATGGATGTCATATTCGAACTCTT